>NZ_JBSIBZ010000033.1:0-80805 GCF_058245575.1 Streptomyces sp. UF-297
GGTGCACGCGCCGACCGAGGAGACACCCCCCGGGGCGGCCCCGACCCCACGACGAAACCTCAGGCGACCACCCGAAACACTCCACACCCCCGCCGAAGGCGGAACAACAGGGCGACGGCCCGCCACCGCGTTAGTGAGGCGTTAGCAGGGCGTCAGCAGGGCACGGCAGGGTCTGGTGGTACGGACCGGGTGACCTCCGGCCGTCGACCGTACGAACGGGGGAGACCCGATATGCCGCGCCTTGCCGTCACCGCCGCCACCGCCGTGGCCACCGTGGTCGTCCTGAGCACCCTCACCGCGTGCGGATCGCGCAGCGAGGCACTGCAGACGAGTGCGAGCAAGCCGTTCAACCCGCGGATCTCGCAAGGGGTACTCGGGTCACCGACGGCGGAACAGCCCGCGCAGGGCGGGCGAGGCGGGACGGCGGGGACGGTGACGCCGCGGGCCGCGGAGGGGCACCGGGCGGAGGGCGGCCACGCCGAGCAGGCGCTGTCCGGCGGGCACGACGGTGAGCGCGACGGCGGCGCAAAGGGCCGCGAGAAGGTCACGGCCTGCGGCCCCGACCAGGTCCGCGTCGTCGCCGAGCGCCTGGCCCGGCCCGTCGATCACCTGCTGCTCAAGGCCGTGAACACCTCCGGCGCCGCCTGCGAGCTGCGCGGGCACCCCGAGGTGCGGTTCGGCGGTGCGCCGTTGGCCGCGTACGAGGACAGCAGGCCGCAGTCGGTGGTCCGGCTCGCGGCCGGAGGGACCGGGTACGCGGTGGTCATGACCTCGCGAGCGGACGGTGGCCCCCGCGGCGCCACCGTCCGCTCGCTGCGCGTCGCGCCCGCCGCGGGCCAGGCGGCGCGCGCGGTGCCGCTGCCGGGCGGCTCGGCGTACGTGGACGCCTCGGCGTGGGTCTCGTACTGGCAGGGCGACGTCGCGGACGCCGTGCGGTGGTGAGCCCGGACTGATTGGTGTGCGGGGGCGCGGGTACGCGTCCGTGAAGCGTTCCGGCACACACAGTCGAGGGAGGCAGGAACCATGGGCATGGGATGGTGCATCGGTCTGCTCGCGGTGGGGGCCATCCTCACCTTCGCGGTGGACTGGCAGCTGCCCGGCGTCAATGTGCACCTGGTCGGCCTGATCCTCATGGCCGTCGGCGTGATCGGCATCGCCGCGTACGTGAGCATCTTCAAACGGCGGCGGATGCAGCCGCCGCGGCCCGCGGCACCGGTGGTCGAGGAGACCCACCGGATGCACTACGACGACTGAGGCGGCCCACCGGTGAAGTGGCTGCCCGCCCGGGGCGGTTGACGGCTCAGGCGTCCAGTCCGGCCAGGACCAGGGCCAGGCGGGAGGTGCCGTCGTCGGTGACGCGGACCGGTACGCCCCAGTCCTGCTGGTGGACGTGGCAGGCGGGGTACTCGACGGCGGGGTCGTCGTCGCAGGACGCCGCCATCGCGGAGACGTGCAGGACGCCTTCGGTGACGCCCTCGGCCAGGGTCAGTTCGCGGGACAGGGCCGTATCGGCGCCGGACCCCGCGGCGAGCAGTTCGGGCGGGGTGGAGCTGACCAGGAGGCGGGTGGAGGGGCCGTAGCGCTCGTCCAGCTTCTGGCCGGCCGGGGCCTGGAAGACGACGTCCAACTGCAGGGTGCCGGGGGCCACTTCGGTGGCGGCGCGCTGGGTGCGGTGGGCGACGGACTCGACGCGTACGGCCTCCTCGGGCAGCCGCAGACGGGTCAGCCGGTGCCGGGCCGACTCCACGACGACGATGTCCTCCCCGGCCAGTACGGCGGCGGAGGGCTCGCGCAGGTCGGTGGCGAGGGTGGTGACCTGGCCGGTGGCGGGGTCGAAGCGGCGCAGGGCGTGGTTGTAGGTGTCGCTGACGGCCACGGAGCCGTCCGGGAGGGCGGTGACGCCCAACGGGTGCTGGAGCAGGGCCTGTCGGGCCGCTCCGTCGCGGTGCCCGAAGTCGAACAGGCCGGTGCCGACGGCGGTGTGCACCTGGCGGTCGCGGTCGATCCAGCGCAGGGCGCTGGTCTCGGAGTCGGCGATCCACAGGCGGTCGGGGGTGGCTGCCAGGCCGGAGGGCTGGGCGAACCAGGCCTCGGCGGCGGGGCCGTCCACCAGGCCCTCGTTGGTCGTTCCCGCGGCGGCGGCCACGGTGTTCGTCCGCGGGTCGTAGGTCCACAGCTGGTGGACGCCCGCCATCGCGATCCACACGGCGCCGTCGAAGCAGGCCACGTCCCAGGGCGAGGAGAGGTCCACCTCGCGGGCGGGGCCAGAGGCGGGGCTGCCCTGCCACCACTGGCGGCCGGTGCCGGCGAGGGTGGTGACCTCGCCGGTGGCGGGGTCGAAGGCGCGCAGGGCGTGGTTGACGGTGTCGGCGACGACGACGGTGTCGTCGGGCAGCAGGGCCAGTCCCTGCGGCTCGTTGAAGGCGGCTCGGCCGGCGGGGCCGTCGGTCAGGCCGCGGTCGCCGGTGCCGATGCGGCGCAGCACCCGCTCGCCGTCCTCGGCCAGCTCCACGAGCTGGTGGCGGGTGGTGTCGGAGACCAGGAACGTGCCGGTGGGCAGGCGCAGGGCCTTGCCGGGAAAGCGCAGGTCGGTGGCGATCGGCTCGGGGGGTACGTAGGGGCCGTCACCGCGGCGCAGCGTGCCCTTGGCCCCGTGCTCGGCCTCCAGCTCCTGGACCAGCTTCTCGATGGCGTGGGCGTGGCCTTCACCGGCGTGCTGGGCGACGACGTAGCCCTCGGGGTCGATGACGACGAGGGTGGGCCAGGCGCGGACCGCGTACTGCTTCCAGGTGGCCAGCTCGGGGTCGTCCAGGACGGGGTGCTCGACGCCGTAGCGCTCGACGGCGTCGACGACGGACTGGTGCTCGGCCTCGTGGACGAACTTCGGGGAGTGCACGCCGATGATCACGACGGTGTCGCGGTGGCGTTCCTCCAGCTCGCGCAGCTCGTCCAGGACGTGCAGGCAGTTGATGCAGCAGAACGTCCAGAAGTCGAGGATGACGATGCGCCCTCGCAGGTCGGTGAGGGTCAGGTTCTTTTCGCCGGTGTTGAGCCAGCCGCCTTTGCCGACCAGCTCGGGGGCCCGGACGCGCGCACGTGAAGCCATGCCCCCATTCAACGTCACTCCGGTGCCGGGGCATTCCGATGGGGCGGTGGGGAACTTCTTTGTCATGAAATATCTGGTGCGGGATCGGATCTTCGGGATCGGGGACGACTACTGGATCGAGGACGAGCGGGGGCGGCGCGCGTATCTCGTCGACGGGAAGGCGCTGCGGCTGCGGGAGACCTTCGAGCTGAAGGATCCGCAGGGGCGGGTGGTGGTGACCATCCGCAAGAAGGTGCTGGCGCTGCGGGACACGATGACGATCGAGCGCGATGACGCGCCGCTGGCGACGATTCGGCGCAAGCGGCTGTCGCTGTTGCGCAATCACTATCGCGTGGAGCTGGTGGACGGCACCGAGCTGGATGTCAGCGGAAAGATCCTGGACCGGGAATTCGCCGTCGAGTACGACGGGGAACTGCTGGCCGAGATCTCGCGGCGGTGGCTGACGGTGCGCGACACCTATGGGGTCAATGTCGTACGGGAGGACGCCGATCCGTCGCTGCTGATCGCGGTGGCGGTGTGTGTGATCCGGCTGGCCGAGCGGGAGCGCGGGGAGGACTGAGCCGCCCGTACGGTCGCCCCCGGCATGCGTGTCACCCAGTGCGGTGTTCCGATGACGGAGAGTGGCCGAGTTCCGGCCACTGCGATGCATCCCGATCGCCGGGTGTGCATCTCACTCGCACGAAAGGAGTGGGTGGCCATGACCCGGAAGGGAATCTGGCGCACCACTGGACCGCGGGCCGCCGCGGCGTTCGGTCTCGCCCTCGGCGCCGCTGTCGCCGGTACGGCGTCGTCCGCCTCGGCCGCCGCCGGTCCGCTGGACGACCGCGCGGTGGAGTGGGGCACCGTCGTCAAGACGGAGGACGGCCTGCAGGCCAATGCCTGGCAGGCGCGGCTGCGCGGCCTGGGCGGGGTGGTCGACGCCAGGCTCTTCGAGGCGGCCGACCCGGCGACGCCGCAGGGGCCGAAGACCCAGGCGGGCGGCGCCGGTCTGATCGACCTGGCGCCCGGCGGCCTCGGCATCGGCAAGGGCTCGGCGCTGGCCTCGCGCGCCTTCCGCAACGCCGTACCGCAGTCGGTGTCCGGCAAGGAGAAGGTCCCGGCGCCGGGCGTGGCGTACGCGGACGCGGGCGGCGCCTCGGTGGACGTCGGCCTGCCCTACGTCGGCAACCGCAAGGGCGGCACCCAGCTGTCCCCGATCGGTGTGCACGTGGACGCCTGCCGGGTCACCGCGGTCTCCCAGCCGGGCAAGGCCGTGAAGTTCGACGGCGGCGCGGCCCGCGGCTACATCTCCTCGTTCGGGCACAAGATCATCGACATCCCGCCGCTGTGGGCGGTCAACCTCGGTGCCCGTATCCCCGCCGACCAGAGTGTCGCTCCCTTCGCGCTGGTCACCACCAATGAGCAGGTGACCACGGACCAGCAGGGCCGGCCGACGCTGGACCCGAAGACCAAGCACTACCTGTACGACCCGAAGGCCACCAGCGGCTACGTCAACGGCATCCACGTCAGCGTGCTGGGCCCCGAGGTCGCCGACGCCACGGTCTGGCACGCGGCCGTGATCCGGGACCCGAAGAAGACGGACAGCCTGGCGCCGAAGCTGCCGAAGCTGCCCGGCTTCGTCCAGGACATCATCAGCGGCAAGAAGGCGGAGCAGGACGCCAAGAAGCCGATGCCGCAGTTCCCGCAGGACCAGACCTGGATCAAGGGCCAGACGTCGGGCGGAGCCCCGTTGTGGGGCAAGCTCCCGGCCTTCGACGAGGACGACAGCTGAGCCGCAGGGCACCGCTGAAGACCTGGCTGCCGCAGGCCACTTGGCGTGCGGCAGCCGGGTCGTCGCCGCGCGATCGGCCCGTGTACGCGAAGCCTTTGCGAGAACAGCGAAGAGGCACACCATGCCGCACCCCCTCCCCCACCCTCCGACCGGGAGCAGCACCGCACGGCGCGCCCGAGGGCTGGCCGCCTGTGCCGCTCTGACCGGCGCGCTGCTGCTCGGGCCCGCGGCACAGGCGGCCGCGGCCCCGGCCGAACCGCCGCCCTTCCCACCGCCCACCGGCATCGAGACGGACGAGAACGGAGCGCCCAAGGGCCCGCCGACCGACCAGCCCTGGGACATCGTCAAACCGTTCGTGAACGCGGCGGACGTCATGGTCCACGGCGCCGTGGCGATCGCCGAGGGGGTCTGGAAGTCCTTCTTCCCCGACCCCGACCAGCCCGATCCGAAGAAGAACCGATTCGATCCGAAGAAGAGAACCGTCGACACCGGTCGGGAAAGGCGCTGACATGCCGGTACGTACACAGCTGGCGCCGCTGGCCGCCGCCCTGGTGATGGCGGGCGCCGTCCCCGCCGCCGCCGAGCCCCCGCCGCGGAACTCCTCCACCCTCAACTGGGGCACGGTCGTCTCCACGAGCGAGGCCGTGCAGGCCAACGCCTGGACGGTGCGCCTGCTGGGCCTGGCGGGCAGGACGGACGTCCGGCTCGGCGAGGTGCACCACCCCGCCACTCCCGACGCGCCCCGCACACTGTCCGGCGCGCCGCTGCAGGCCGAGGAGCTGCGCTCCGATGGGCGCTCCTTCGGGCACATCAAGGACGTGCGCAACCGGACCATCGCCGAGGACGGCGAGATCGTGGCCCAGGCCAGGGTCGGCGAGCTGGAGCTCGGCCTGCCCTATGCCGCGGGGCCCGAGGGCGGCATCCAGCGCTCGCCGTTCGGGCTGCTGTTCAAGGACGCCGTCGCCACCGCGGTCGCCCGGCCCGGCAAGCCCGTCGCGCTGACCTCGTCGGTGGCGGGCGGCTATCTGTCCTCCTACGGCAAGAAGGCGTACTCCTTCACGGGCTCCACGCCGGTCAACCACGGCTTCCGCTTCCCGCCCGACCCCCTGAAGCCGCCGCAGCTGATGGTGACGCTCAACGAGCAGATCACCACCGACGGCCAGGGACACCCCACTACCGGGAGTGATGGCCTGTTCGCGCCCGACAAGAAGGCGCTGGGCGGCTATGTGAACGCCGCCCATGTCTCCGTACTCGCGCCCGAGGCAGCGGATGTGACGATCGGTCACGCCGCCGTGCTGCGCGCGCCGGGTCCGCGGGACTGAGCGCCGCACGCTCCGGGGCGACCACGGATGGCCGCCCCGGCGTGCGCCCATCGCCCTACGTAGCGAGTCTCTAACTAGGAGTGGTCGAACCTCTGGCCGCTTCCGGCATCCCCGTACGAATGGAAAGAGAGGGTGGCCATGGCCCCCTGGCGCACTTCCGGTACCCGCGCTCTGCTCACGGCGGGCCTCGCCCTGACGGCGATCACGACCGCCGCGATGCCCGCCGAGGCGACCGTCCCCGTCGGCGTCACCGACGACTGGGGCACCGTCGTCAAGACCGACGACTGCCTCCAGGCCGATGCCTGGGTGGCCCGGGTCAAGGGCCTGGGCGGGGTCGTCGACACCGCCCTGTTCGAGTCGCACTACCCGACCATGCCCAAGGCACCCAAGATGCACGCGGGCGGCACCAAGCTGATCGACCTCGCCCCCGTCGGAGTCGGCATCGGGCGGGCCTCGGCCCTCTACAGCCGCGCGATCGGCCACGGCCACCCGTCCTCGACGGCCGGCGGCACCGACGTACCGGTGCGCGGCCAGGTGTACGCGGACGCGGGCGGCGCCTCCGTCGACGTCGGCATCCCCTTCATCGCCAACCCCACCGGCGGCACCCAGCTCTCCCCGCTGGGCGTGCACGTCGAGGGCATCACCGTCTCGGCCTGGGGCCGGCCCGGCAAGCCCGTCGCCTTCACCGGCGGCGCGGCCCGCGGCTACATCTCCGTCGCCGGCGCGCGCATCATCGACATCCCGCCGCTGTGGGCCGTCAACCTGGGCCTGCGCATCCCCAACGACTACAGCAAGCCCCAGCTGGCCACCGCCACCACCAACGAGCAGGTGACCACGGACATCAAGGGCAACCCGACGCTCGGCCCGGACAAGCACTACAAGTACGACCCCAAGGCGGCCAGCGGGTACGTCAACGGCATCCACGCCAGCGTGCTGGGCACCGACGTCGCGGATGTGACGATCGCCCACGCCGCCGTCATCCGCGACCGGGCGCGCACCGACCAGTTCGCGCCGAAGCAGGCCGCCACGGGCGCCTCGAAGCGGGCGGCCACGCCGCGCGACCGCTTCTGCGCCCCGTTCGCGCCGCCGGCCAAGGTCGCCGGGGCCATGGAGCGCACGCTCTCCTCCGCCGGCAAGGCCTGCTGAGGGGCGTAACCGCCACAGGTTCCCCGCCATCGGGAGTCGCCGGGCTCCGTACGCCGTACGAGCGTACGGAGCCCGGCTTTTCGCGGGTGGTCCGCCGGGCGGGCGGCCCCCGGGGCGACGCTGGATCACCGGATCCCCGTCCCCCAAGGAGAACCGCCGGTGCCCCCCTCTTCCCGCCGCCCCGCCCTGTTCTTCCCCCACCGCCACACCCTGCGCGGCGCCTTCACGGCCCTGGCCGCGCTCGCGCTCGCGACCGTCGGCTGCTCGTCCCCTGAGCCCAAGAACATCCCGCAGGTAACAGGCGCCTTCGGGCAGCGCCCCGACATCGTCATCCCCTCCCAGCCGCCGCCCCAGCAGGCGCGGATGAAGGTCCTCAAGGAGGGCGACGGGCCGCTGACCCGGCCGGGGCAGGTCGTCGTCACCAACGTGGACATGCGGGTGTGGGAGCAGAACAAGCCGCTGTTGGACACCTACCGCCTCGAACAGCCCACCACCGCCGCGCTGGACGGCCAGCACGTCTCGCGCACCTGGGACCAGGCGCTGCTGAACCGCAAGGCGGGCAGCCGGGTGCTGCTGGTGACCCCGGCCACCCACGGCTTCGGGCCCTTCGGCATGGCGCCCGCCCAGGTCAGGCCGAGCGACCACATGGTGCTGGTCTTCGACGTGATCGGCGGCTACGACCCCAAGCAGCAGGTGCCGGAGGGGAGTTCGGACCCCGGGGCCGCCCAGGACTCCGCGGGCCGCAAGAACACCGCGCCGTCGGTGACGGTGCGGCCCGGGCAGGAGCCGGTGCTCGCCGCCTGGGGCCCGGCGCCCAGGAAGCCGGAGACGCGGACGCTGGTCGCGGGCAAGGGGGAGGCGGTACGCGACGGCGACACCTTCGTGGTGCAGTACACGGGCGTGGAGTGGGGCAAGAGCGCCCCCTTCAGCTCGACCTACCGGCGCAGCGGGCCCAACGGCTTCGTCCTGCGCAAGGGGGCGCTGCTGCCCGGCTGGTACGAGGCGCTCAAGGGCCAACGGGTGGGCAGCCGGGTGCTGATGACGGTGCCGGCCGACCTGGACCCGGCGTTCAAGATGACCAAGGGCGGGGTGGCGGCGCCGCCGCACAAGCCGGTCGCGTACGTGGTGGACGTGCTGGACCGGCGCGACCACTGAGGCGGGCGCCCGCAGACGTACGCAGACATACGCTGCCCCCGGGAGCGGCTGCTCCCGGGGGCCTCGCCTATGCGGTCACCTGGGGTGAGTCACCTCGACCCGCAGGTCACCTCTTGCACTTGTCCGAGCCGCTGGCTCCCGGGACGGCGATCCAGCCACCGCAGGAGATGTCCTGGTTCGGGTCCTTCTTGACGATGACGGTGTCGGTCACCTTGGCGCCGCTGTCCGGGTCGCCCTCGGTGCTCACCGACGTGGTGCCGTCCTTGGGGCCGACAGTGTTCTTGTCCACCGCGGTCT
Organism: Streptomyces sp. UF-297; assembly: GCF_058245575.1. Taxonomy (NCBI): domain Bacteria; kingdom Bacillati; phylum Actinomycetota; class Actinomycetes; order Kitasatosporales; family Streptomycetaceae; genus Streptomyces; species Streptomyces sp. UF-297. The sequence goes on from NZ_JBSIBZ010000033.1 coordinate 8,798, forward strand.
TGACGTTGATGGGCGGGAACTCCTTGCCCGGCTGGAGAACGTCGTTGCGGGTGCAGGTGACCTTCTGGCCGCTGATGGAGCACTTCCACCCGTCGCCGTCCGCCGCCTTGGGCACGATGCCGTCGGGGAAGGTCCGCTCGACCTTGATCGGGCCGCGGGTGGGGCCCGCGTCCTTGTCGTTGCCGACCTTGATCTCGAACTCGGCGGGCTTGCCGGAGATCACATCGCCCTTCGGCTTGACCTGGACGGAGACGTTGGGGTCCTTGACCGGGGCCGGCTTGACCTTGGTGGAGTCCTTGACCGGGCCGGTCTTCTTGTCGCCCGTGGTCACCTCGGTGGTACCGCCCTTGTCACCGGTGGCCTTCTCGTCCACCTTGGTGCCGATGTTGATCGGCGGGTAGCTCTTGCCGGGGTTGAGGACGTCCGCGCCGGTGCCGGGACGCTTGCAGGTCACGGTCTGGCCGTCGATCTTGCAGCCCCAGCCGTCACCGACCGCGCTGATCGGCACGATGCCCTTGTCGAAGGTCCGCTTGACCACGACCTCGTCGTCGGTCGGTCCGGCCTCCGGCTTGTTGGAGACGTCGATGCGGTATCCGGCGCCCTTGCCCGCCTCGACCGGGCCGGTGGGCGAGGTCTTGACGACGATCTGCGGGCCCTTGGCCGGGGTGACCTCGAACTTGTTCTGCGTGGGCGGCTGGTTCTCACCGCCCGGGGTCTCGACCTTGGAGGTGACCGTCTTGGGGCCGTCGGCCTTCGGGTCGACCTTGGTCTTGACGGTCACCGGCGGGTAGTCCTTGTCCGGCTGGAGCGCGTCCGCGCCCGTGCCGGGCCGCTTGCAGGTGACCTTCTGGCCCTCGACCGTGCACTTCCAGCCGTCGCCGGAGGCCGACACCGGGGTGACGCCCTCGGGGAAGACCTGCTCGGTGACGACTTCCTTGTGAGTGGGGCCGGCGAGCTTGTCGTTGTGGGTCACCATCTTGAAGGTGGCTTCCTTGCCGGCGGTGACCGGCCCCTCCGGGGTGACCTTGGTGCTCAGCTTCGGCTCCAGGGTCTCCAGCTTGCCGTTGAAGACCTCGTGGATGTTGGTCTTGGTGCCGGTGCTGGCCGCGATGCCGATGCGCAGCGTCTTGGGTACGGGCGGCTGGCCCTTGACGTCGAGCAGGTGGAAGGGCTTGACGACGTTGACGAAGCCCTTCTTGTCCTTGAAGTCGATGTCGACCTTCATGGTGCCCGCGGGGGACAGGTCGATACGGACCGTGCGCTCGGCGTCCTTCCAGTTCTGGGACTCCGGGACGCTGATGCGCTGTCCCTTGGGGAGCTTGTTGACGTCGACGAGCGGGTTGCCCACCTCGGAAGCGCCGCGCACGGCGACCGAGTTGGGGTTGCGCTCCTTGGTACCGCCCGCGCCGAAGGCGTTGGTGGAGAAGTTGCCGTACTCGTCCAGTCCGATACCGAGGTAGCCGCCCGCGATGTTGGTGTAGCCGAGGCCGCCGCCGTAGGTACCGGGCTTGGTCGGCATGGGCTTGGAGCCGTCCAGCAGGAAGAGGCTGATGCCGTCGGCGGGGGTCTCGACCGTCTTGGAGCCGTAGGACGAGACGCCGATGGTGAACCGCAGACCGGCGCCCGACGGGAACGCCTTCTTGGCCAGGATGAAGCCGTTCTGCCAGGTCTGGGCGTCGGTCAGGCGCAGCGAGCCGTCACCGGGCTTGTCGATGGGCCGTCCCTTGGTGCCCTTGCACGCCTGCAGGGCGCCCTCGGGCTTGGCGGCCGCGGTCAGACAGGCCCAGCCGGTGGGGTCGTCGGGCCCCTCGTTGTTGCTGTACCAGTCGTTGGGGTTCTTCAGAGTGGCCTGGTCGAAGGCCTCCTCCGCGATGACATCTGCCATGGCCGGCTGCGGAACCGCGAGGGACATGCCCAGCGCCACGGCTGTGGCGAGGCCCAGCGGAGCGGCGAGGCGGGATCTGATTCCCGCGGCCCGTCGCCGACGATGTCCGGTGTCCGTCATTGGGTGCCTCCTCGGGCGCACCACGCCCTGCATATCCGGATGATTACCGCTCGTGCGTGCACGACTGCACACAGTGATGAGCTTTTCGATCATCAGAACACCGGGCGGGAGCACTCGCGAGCGCCGAAGCCCATCAGGGTGAGAGAGGGCCCTCACCCTGGGGCGGACGTCACGCTGCGCGGGGCACGGACGGCTGCGCCGAAGCCGGGCACGGTGCGGCACCACCGGAAAGCGGTGTCGGACGTCTCGCCGTTGCGGCGGGGAACGATTGGCTTCGCCAAAAAGGCGCGACCGCGCCCCAAAGGGGCGCGGGGCTGTGGCGAGATGCGGCTCCGCCGCGTGGGCGCGAACGGCCACGACGTGCCCGCAGGCGAACGACCGGCCCGGAAGGTCGCGGCCGCGCCGGGGCGGCGGAGGCCTAGGGGGTGGCGAGGCCCAGGAGGCGGTCGCGTAGGACCGGGAAGTCGGTGCGGGTCTTGGCGACCCTGGCGGGGTCGAGGTCGGCGGTCAGCACCTGCTCGTGGGGGCCGGCCTCGGCGAGGACCTCGCCCCAGGGGTCGATGACGGCGCTGTGGCCCGCCTGTTCCACGTCTGCGTGGGTGCCGGCGGTGCCGCAGGCCAGGACGTAGCACTGGTTCTCCACCGCGCGGGCGCGGGCCAGCAGGGACCAGTGTGCGCGGCGCCGGGCGGGCCAGCCGGCCGGGATCACCAGGGCCTCGGCGCCGAGGTCCAGCAGTTGCCGGAAGAGCTCGGGGAAGCGCAGGTCGTAGCAGGTGGCCAGGCCGAGCGTCAGACCGGGCAGGTCCGCCGTCACGGGCCGCTCCCCCGCGCCCATCAGCACCGCCTCGCCCTTGTCGAAGCCGAAGCGGTGGATCTTGCGGTACGTGGCGGCCAGCTCGCCCTCGGGGGAGAAGACCAGCGAGGTGTTGTAGAGGGCGTCGGCGCCCTCGGGGGACTTCGCGCGCTCGACGACGGAGCCGGCGTGCAGCCAGACCCCCGCGTCGCGCGCGGCCGCCGACATCGCCTCGTACGTCGGCCCGCGCAGCGGCTCCGCCTCCGCCGCGAAGGAGTCGAAGGCGAAGGCGCCCACCGGCCACAGTTCGGGCAGGACCACCAGATCACTGGCTGACTGGTCCCGCACCATCGAACTCACGCGCTCCCGCCGTGCTTTGACCGATTCCTGAGGGTCTACACGGATCTGGATCAGCGAAGCGCGCACAGTACCACCGCCTAAGCTTTCGAGGCCGTCTGTCTTCAAAGCGTCGTCAAGAAACTGCCCACGATGGTCACCCGAAAGCACTGCCCAGGTGCCCGTGCGCAGCGTAACTTAACTGCACAGACAAGCAGCCCGCGTACGAACCGTCCGAGGGGTCCCGTGACCGTCCATCCCAGCCTTCAGCCCTCCATCGACGCCTGGACGCACTCCATCGAAGCGATATCCGAGCTGGTCACACCGCTCGTCGAGGGGGAGTGGAACAGGCCGACGGACCTTCCCGGTTGGTCGGTGCGCGATGTGGTCTCGCACATCATCGGCATCGAGTGCGAAATGCTCGGCGACCCCCGCCCCATCCACACCCTGCCGCGCGACCTTTACCACGTCCAGAGCGAGTTCGCCCGCTACATGGAGGTCCCGGTCGACGTCCGGCGGCACCACACCGCGCCGGAGATGACCTCCGAACTCGAATACACCGTCATCCGCCGCTCCCGCCAACTGCGCAACGAGACCCGCGAACCGGACGCCGTCATCCGCACCCCGCTCGGCGAGCAGAGCCTGGAAAAGGCCCTGCGGGTACGGGTCTTCGACGTCTGGCTGCACGAGCAGGACCTGCGCCGCGCCCTGGGCGCGCCGGGCAACCTCGAATCCCCCGGCGCCCACATCACCCGCGACATCTTCCTGTGGGCGCTGCCCAAGGTCGTGGCCAAGGACGCGGGCGCGCCCGCCGATTCGGCCGTCGTCATCGATGTGAGCGGCCCGGTGGAGTTCATGCGTACGGTCCGGGTGGACGCACAGGGCCGGGGCACGGTCGACGGCAGCGTCTCGCTCGGCCCGCAGGTCACCCTCTCCATGGACTGGGAGACCTATGTGCGCCTGGCGGCCGGCCGGGCCCGCCCCGCCGCCGTCGCCGAACAGGTCAAGGTCGACGGCGACCGCTCCCTGGCCGATGCCATCCTCAAGCACTTCGCGGTCACGCCGTAGCGCGCGGCCCGGCGGGCTCTCAGGCGGGTACGTGGACCGCCTCCACGCGGCTGGCCGAGACGCGTTCGCGCTCGCGGCGGACGGCGCGGTGGCGCAGGCGCAGGATCTGGCTCAGGCCGAGGGCTTCCAGGACGAAGACCGAGGCGAAGGCGATGCGGTAGTTGTCGCCGGTGGCGTCCAGGAGGATGCCGATGGCCAGGAGCGTGGTCATCGAGGCGGTGAAGCCGCCCATGTTGACGATGCCGGAGGCGGTGCCCTGGCGCTCGGGCGGGTTGGCGGGGCGGGCGAAGTCGAAGCCGATCATGGATGCCGGGCCGCAGGCGCCGAGCACGGCGCACAGCACGATCAGCAGCCACAGCGGCGCGTGCTGGGAGGGCCAGGCCACGGTGGCGGCCCACACCAGCGCCGTGGCGCCGACGGTGCCCAGCGCGAGCGGCGCGCGGGCCGCGTGGTGGCGGGCGATGACCTGCCCGAAGACCAGGCCCACCAGCATGTTGGAGAGCACGACCAGGGTGAGCAGCTCGCCCGCGGCGCCCCGCGTCAGGCCCTGGGCCTCCACCAGGAAGGGCAGCCCCCACAGCAGCAGGAAGACCATCGCCGGGAACTGGGTCGTGAAGTGCACCCACATCCCCAGCCGGGTGCCCGGCTCGCGCCAGGCGTCGGCTATCTGACGGCGTACGAACGCGCCGCCGCCGGGCCGCTCCCGCTCCGGGGCGGGCTCATGCCCCTTGGGGTGGTCCTTGAGGAAGAGCAGCACCAGCGCGAGGACCACGACGCCCGCCGCCGCGCTGCCCGCGAACGCCGGTGTCCAGCCCACCGAGTGCAGCAGCCGGGCCAGCAGGAGGGTGGAGACGAGGTTGCCCGCCATGCCCACCAGGGCGGCGATCTGCGCGATCAGCGGCCCGCGGCGGGCCGGGAACCAGCGCGCGCCCAGCCGCAGCACGCTGATGAACGTCATCGCGTCCCCGCAGCCCAGCAGCGCGCGCGAGCCCAGCGCCATGCCGTACGAGGAGGAGAACGCGAAGCCCAACTGGCCCAGGGTGTAGAGCACCACGCCCAGGATCAGCACCTTTTTCGTGCCGAGCCGGTCGACCAGCAGGCCGACGGGTATCTGCATCCCCGCGTACACCAGCAGCTGGAGGATGGAGAAGGTCGACAGGGCCGAGGCGTTGATGTGGAAGCGCTCGGCGGCGTCCAGGCCCGCCACGCCCAGGCTCGTACGGTAGGTGATCGCGACGAAGTAGACGGCGACGCCGATGCTCCACACGGCGACCGCTCTGCGGCCGCCGGGCGGATCGCCGGGCAGGGCGGGGGAGGCGCTTTCCGAGGTGCTCATCGCACGTCCCCCTGCGCGAGGTTGCGCACCCAGCTGACATGCCGGTGCACCGCCGCCGTCGCCGCCTCGGCGTCCCCGGCGCGCAAGGCGTCGAGGATCTCGCCGTGCTCGACGATGTTCTTGGCGATCCGGTCCGGGTGCGCGTGCATGACCGCCACGCCCATCCTCAACTGCCGGTCGCGCAGCTGCTCGTAGAGCCGGTCCAGGATCTGGTTGCCGGCGCTGCGCACGATGGCCGCGTGGAAGCAGCGGTCCGCGACCGAGACGGCGGCCAGGTCACCGGCCTTCGCCAGCTCCTTCATCCGCGCCAGCTGCTCCTCCAGCTCGGCGATCAGCGAGTCGCCCGCGGGTACGGCCTTGCGGGCCGCGTGCTCCTCCACCAGCAGCCGCGTCTCCACCACGTCGGCGATCTCCTGCGCGGACACCGGCAGGACCAGCGCGCCCTTCTTGGGGTAGAGCCGGATCAGCCCTTCGACCTCCAGCCGCAGCAGCGCTTCGCGTACGGGCGTGCGCGAGACCCCGACCGCCTCGGCCAGCTCGCCCTCGGTGAGCAGCATGCCGCCCTCGTAGTGGCGCTCCAGCACGGCCTGCTTGACGTAGGCGTAGACCCGCTCGGCGGCGGGCGGCTGTTTGGCGGGAGCGGCCGCGGGGGCCGCTGGGGGCGCAGGCGCCGGTGAGGCGGGAGCGGAAGGCATGCGCACAGCATAGATACAACAGGTATGCGTGCACCATGACGTCCCACGATGTGGGCGGGGCCGGTCTGCCGCCGAAAAGCAGAGTGCCGAGGCCCCCGGGACCGGGAACCTCGGCACACGTCAGTCCGGGCATGCGCACTGCTTACTGCATGCGCCCTGTTGCCGAGCGTCAGCGCTTCCACTCGGTGCCGGAGGACACCAGCTTGTCCTTGCCGCAGTCGCCACCGAAGCCCCAGGAGCCACGGCCGACCCAGGCACCGTTCTTCGAGTAGAGCTTCTTGCCCTTGTAGCGGTAGCACTCGGTGGTGGCGCGCGCCTTGCCGCTCCACACGATGCAGCTGGCGCTCCACTTGTGCGCGCTGGACTTCCAGTTGCCGCAGGCGTAGTCGTTGGCCTTCGCGCTGGCCGGGGACGCCGTACCCAGCACCATCCCGCCGACGAACACAGCGGCCGTCGCCGCGCTGACCAGACTGCCGCGCTTCTTCATGAAACCCATGCCCCGTTTTCTCCCCATCCACCGGACCCCCGGCCCGGACCTGCGATCAACAAAGACCGCAGCCTATCCGGGGCCACCCGCCCCCTCGGAGGCGGTCCGCCCTTCACCGTCAGGCGGCCATCCTGCCCTCGGCGGCGAGGCGGGCGATGACCTTGCGGTAGGCCGGCGCGCAGCGGTCCACGTCGGTGCGGTCCAGCCAGGCGTACTCGGCGATCTCGCGGCCGGGGGCGGGGGCGATGTCCTGGGGGCCGCCGGTGAAGCAGGTCATGTGCAGCGGGCGGTCGCCCTGGCCGTGGGCGGTGTCGTGGATGACGAAGGCCTCGCGCAGCTCGGCCGCCGGTATCAACAGGCCGAGTTCCTCGCCGAGTTCGCGCGAGAGGGCCTCGGGGGCGCTCTCGCCGGGCTCGTACTTGCCGCCGGGGAGGTAGAAGACGTCCCGCCCGCGGGTGCGGACGCTGAGCAGCCGGCCGTCACGGACGTGCAGCCAGGCGACGGACTCCAGGGGCTCTTGGGTACTGGTGTTGGCGTTCCGGGTCACGTGGTGAAGGGTAGGCGGCGGGGCGCGCGGGGTGAATGCGGGGGCCGGGCAGTCGGTCACGTCACGGCGGGCGGGAGGCTGCGAAGGCCGGGCTCGCGGGGCCTCTTTCGGGTACGGATCGTGCGGGCGGGTGACGGTCCGTGAGCCGGGGCGGCGGGCAAGAGCGCGCGGTCGGAGCTGGGTGTCAGCCCTGAGGGACACCCGCGAGGCGGATGTCCGACTTAAGTCTGACGTGAGATCCAGTACCTCGTGCGTACGGAACGGGCGGTTTTCCATGACGTAATGGAAGGGCAGGCGAACGCGCCGCACACCGTACGCAAGGGGAGTTGGAAGCAATGCAGCCCAAGCCGACCGCCGGCCGCCGCGCCCGAGCCGCTCTCATGGTGGCGCTGATCGTGGCCGGACTGTGGGCCGGTACGTCCTTCACCCGGGGCGCGGCCCATCCGGAGCAGGCGCCGACCGGGCCCGTGGCGCACATCAGCCGCGTGGTGGACGTGATCAAGAGCTGACGCGGGGGGCCAAGCGCCCATGAACGCCCGAAGGGGCCGCTGCCGGTACGTCCCGGCAGCGGCCCCTTCGTCTCTCGTGCGGGCTACGCCCAGGTGATCAGCCGCTTCGGGTGCTCCAGGACCGCCGCGAGGTCGGCGAGGACCTTGGAGCCCAGTTCGCCGTCGACCAGGCGGTGGTCGAAGGAGAGCGCCAGGGTGGTGACGTGGCGGGGCTTGACCTTGCCCTTGTGGACCCACGGCTGGAGCTTGATCGCGCCGAAGCCGAGGATGGCGGACTCGCCGGGGTTGAGCAGGGGCGTGCCGGTGTCGATGCCGAAGACGCCGATGTTGGTGATGGTGACGGTGCCGCCGGCCATCGCCGCCGGGGTGGTCTTTCCCTCGCGGGCGGTGGCGACCAGGTCGCCCAGCTCCTGCGCGAGCTGCGGCAGGGTCTTGGTGCCCGCGTCCTTGATGTTGGGGACGATCAGACCGCGCGGCGTGGCGGCCGCGATGCCCAGGTTCACGTAGTGCTTGAGGACGATCTCCTGGTTCTCCTCGTCCCAGGCCGCGTTCACCTCGGGGTTGCGCTTGATGGCGACCAGCAGGGCCTTGGCGACCAGCAGGAGGGGGTTGACCCGCAGCCCGGCCATGTCGGGGTCCTGCTTGAGCTGCTGGACGAGCTTCATCGTGCGGGTGACGTCGACGGTGACGAACTCCGTGACGTGCGGCGCGGTGAAGGCCGAGGCCACCATCGCCTGCGCGGTGGCCTTGCGTACGCCCTTGATCGGGATACGGGTCTCGCGCCCGCCCAGGACGGCGGGAGCGGGCGCGGGGGCCGCCACCGGCTCGGCGGCGGGCGCCGCGGGCGCCGGTGCGGCGGCCGCGTGCACGTCCTCGCGGGTGATGATCCCGTCGGGGCCGCTGGGGGTGACGGTGGCCAGGTCGATGCCGAGGTCCTTGGCGAGCTTGCGGACCGGGGGCTTGGCCAGCGGACGGCCCTCGACGGGCGCCTCAGGAGCCGGCGCGGCGGGGGCCGCAGGGGCGGGCGTGGCATGCCCGTTGAGCTCGGCCTGGACCGCGGCGACGGCCTTCTCCGGCTGGGCCGGGACGCCGGGCTGGGGCTTGCGCGGGCGGCGCTTGGTGGAGGACGGCGCGGCGCCGTAGCCGACCAGGACGGCCTGGCGGCCCTCGGGCTCGGCGTCCGGCTCCGGCTGCTCCTTGGGCTCGGCCTGCTCCGCGGCCGGCGCCGCGGCGGCCTGCGCCGGGCCCGCCGAGGGGTCGGTGTCCACCGAGATGATCACGGTGCCGACGTCCACGGTCGTGCCCTCGGGGAAGCGCAGCTCGCGCACCACACCGTCGAAGGGGCTGGGCAGCTCGACGGCCGCCTTGGCCGTCTCCACCTCACAGATGACCTGGCCGTCGGTGACGGTGTCGCCCTCGGCGACGTACCACTTGAGGATCTCGGCCTCGGTGAGTCCCTCGCCGACGTCCGGCATCTTGAACTCGCGGAAGCGCTGGTCGGTTGCAGTCATGGTCACGACTCTCCTCAGACCCTTCAGTACGCCAGCACGCGGTCGACGGCATCCAGCACCCGGTCCAGGCCCGGCAGGTACTCGTCCTCCAGCCGGGACGGCGGGTAGGGGGCGTGGAAGCCGCCGACCCGCAGCACCGGGGCCTCCAGGTGGTAGAAGCAGCGCTCGGTGATCCGCGCGGCGATCTCCGACCCGGAGCCGAGGAAGACCGGGGCCTCGTGGACGACGACCAGGCGGCGGGTCTTTTCCACCGAGGCCTGGAGCGTGTCGAAGTCGATGGGCGAGATCGAGCGCAGGTCCACGACCTCCACCGAACGGCCTTCCTCCGCCGCCACCTTGGCGACGTCCAGACAGACCTTGACCATCGGGCCGTACGCGGCGAGCGTCAGGTCCGTACCGCTGCTGAGCACCCGGGCCCTGTGCAGCGGGTCGGGGATCGCCTCGGTGTCCACCCGGCCCTTGTCGTGGTAGCGGCGCTTGGGCTCGAAGTAGATGACCGGGTCGTCGCCCTGGATGGCCTGCTTGAGCATCCAGTACGCGTCCGAGGAGTTGGAGGGCGAGACCACCTTGAGGCCCGCGACGTGCGCGAACAGCGCCTCGGGGGACTCGGAGTGGTGCTCGACCGCGCCGATGGCGCCGCCGTAGGGGATACGGATGACGACCGGCAGCTTGATCTTGCCGAGCGCACGGGCGTGCATCTTGGCGAGCTGGGTGACGATCTGGTCGTAGGCGGGGAAGACGAAACCGTCGAACTGGATCTCCACGACCGGGCGGTAGCCGCGCAGGGCCATGCCGATGGCGGTGCCGACGATGCCGGACTCCGCGAGCGGGGTGTCGATGACCCGCTCCTCGCCGAAGTCCTTCTGCAGGCCGTCGGTGACGCGGAAGACACCGCCGAGCTTGCCCACGTCCTCGCCCATGACCAGGACCTTGGGGTCGTGCTCCATCGTGTCGCGCAGCGCTGCGTTGATCGCCTTGGAGAGGGTGATCTTCTCGAGGACGGCCATGGTCAGTTCCCCTCCGCGGAAAGCTCGGCGTCGGCGAACGACGCCTGGTACGCGGCGAATTGCGCGCGCTCCTCGTCGACGAGCGCATGGCCGTCGGCGTAGATGTTCTCGAAGATCGCCATGGTGTCCGGGTCGGGCATGGACCGCACGACCTCGCGCACCCGCTTGCCCAGCGCCTCGCTCTCCTCCTCGACGGAGTCGAAGTAGGCCTGGTCGGCGAGGTTCTCGGCCTCCAGATAGGCCTTCAGACGCGCGATGGGGTCCTTGGCCTCCCACTCCTCGCGCTCCTCGTCCCTGCGGTACTTGGAGGGGTCGTCCGAGGTGGTGTGCGCGCCCATGCGGTAGGTGAAGGCCTCCACCAGCATCGGGCCCTGGCCGCTCCTGGCCCGCTCAAGTGCCGCGCGGGTCACGGCCATGCACGCCAGTACGTCGTTGCCGTCCACCCGTACGCCCGGGAAGCCGTAGCCGCGGGCGCGCTGGTAGAGCGGGACGCGGGTCTGCCGCTCGGTGGGCTCGGAGATCGCCCACTGGTTGTTCTGGCAGAAGAAGACCACGGGGGAGTTGTAGACCGCGGAGAAGGTGAAGGCCTCGGCAACATCGCCCTGGCTGGAGGCACCGTCGCCGAAGTAGGCGATGACGGCGGAGTCCGCGCCGTCCTTCTGCACGCCCATCGCGTAGCCGGTCGCGTGCAGCGTCTGCGAGCCGATGACGATGGTGTACAGGTGGAAGTTGTTGCTGTTGGGGTCCCAACCGCCGTTGTTGACACCGCGGAACATGCCCAGCAGGTTCGTCGGGTCCACCCCGCGGCACCAGGCGACGCCGTGCTCGCGGTAGGTGGGGAAGACGTAGTCGTCGTCGCGCAGCGCGCGGCCCGAGCCGATCTGGGCGGCCTCCTGGCCCAGCAGCGAGGCCCACAGGCCCAGTTCGCCCTGGCGCTGGAGCGTGGTGGCCTCCGCGTCGAACTTCCGGGTCAGCACCATGTCCCGGTACAGACCGCGCAGTTCCTCGGGCGACAGGTCGATGGAGTACTCGGGGTGCTCGACCCGCTTCCCTTCCGGGGTCAGCAGCTGTACGAGCTGGTCCTGCTCCGCCGAAGCCTCGGGCGCCGGGGCGTTCTTGGCTGCCTTGTCCGCCGTCTTCGCCGTCTTCGCCGTCGTCTTCTTCGCGGCGGTGCGCTTGCTGCCACCGCGGGCTGTTTTCCGCGCGGCAGTGCTCTCCACGGTCACGTGCTGCTCCTCCGTCTGTCCGGCCCCCGGGGTCCGCCGGTGGCCGTATTGCGGCTCACCCGGTATCCGATACGGCGCACGGGGTGTGTGCGAACGCGGCCGGTCCGGGTGGAACAAAGCGCCCCGGGCCATGGCCTGCTCAGTGCAAGGTACCCACTGCCGGAGCCTAAGCGAAAACGGCCCTGACCTGCGATTTTGCTTGGATTTCCAAGTAAAAGCGCGAAGGATGGGAACAACTCCTGGTCACAGCGTCGCAGGCCGCCGGGACAACGGCACGTTATATCGGTGACCTGGAGCACGGGAAGAGTTCGTATGTGAGTATGGGGATGTGCGCGAAGACGGAAAAATCACGGTATTCCTGCTCGATGACCACGAGGTTGTCCGGCGGGGCGTCCACGAAATGCTCTCGGTCGAGGAAGACATCGAGGTCGTCGGCGAAGCGGGTACGGCCGCAGATGCCCTGGTCAGGATCCCCGCGACGCGTCCGGACGTCGCCGTCCTGGACGTCCGGCTCCCCGACGGCAGCGGTGTGGAGGTCTGCCGCGAGATCCGTTCCCAGAACGAGGACATCAAATGCCTGATGCTCACCTCGTTCGCCGACGACGAGGCCCTCTTCGACGCGATCATGGCCGGTGCGGCCGGGTATGTCCTCAAGGCCATCCGCGGCAATGAACTCCTGTCCGCCGTACGGGACGTGGCGGCCGGAAAGTCCCTGCTCGACCCGGTGGCCACCGCCCGCGTCCTGGAGCGGCTGCGCGACGGCAACAGCGCGAAGGGGGACGACCGCCTGGCCAACCTCACCGAGCAGGAGCGCAAGATCCTCGACCTGATCGGCGAGGGCCTGACCAACCGCGCCATCGGCGAGCGCCTGCACCTCGCCGAGAAAACGATCAAGAATTACGTCTCCAGCCTGCTCTCCAAGCTCGGCATGGAACGCCGCTCGCAGGCCGCCGCTTATGTCGCACGTATGCAGGCGGAGAAACACTAAAGACGCCGAAATATCCCGCGGTTTCCCGAGCGGAAGCCGAGCGGATCTTGAACAAAGCTTGAACAAGGCAGGGCAGGTGGCGGCCCCCGCCGGGGTAATCGGGACCAACGTCCTCACATCACAGGGCGGGTGCCCCTACTTTCGGATGAGGCCGGCGGGCAGGCTGTACCTATGCCCTGCGACGAATACCGTGCCACCGAGCTGCTGAGCCGCGTTCCGTACGGCCGGGTGTCGGCCAGCCAGCGGGCGCTGCCCTTCACCACCGTCACACGGCATCTGGTGCTCGACGGCCGGCTCCTGCTGCGGCTGCACCGCGGGTACGGCTACCACCACGCCCTGGACGGCAGCGTGGTCGCCTACGAGGCCGACAACGTCAACAGCGGCGAGAAGGACACCTGGTCGGTCCAGTTCACCGGCACCGCACGGATCGTCGAGCCCACCCTGGCCGAGCGCGCACTCTTCGGCCGCACCCCCCGGCTCGCCGACGGCGTGCCCTTCGACCCGGTATTCCTGCGTATCGACCCGGAGTTCGTGAAGATGCACTGCCTCACCGACGTACCGGTGTTCCGATACGCCCACTCCGTGTGACCCAAGTGATCTAACATCTGGCGGGTGCTGCGCTCATCCGCTGTCCGGACGGCGACGACGCCCGACGGACACACCCTCGGCTCCCTGCTGCGCCGCTATGACGGCGCCGGGGAGCCGTTGTCGTGCGAGCCCGTCGCCGAGGGCCTGCTCAACCACAGCTACCGCCTCGCCACCACCCGCGGCCACTTCTTCCTCAAGCACCACCTGGACGCCTCCCAGGAGTCCGCCCGCGCCGCCATCGCCCGCCAGCACCGCGCGACCCTGCGCCTGGCCGGCCTGGGCCTGCCCGTCGCCCCTCCCCTGCCCGACGCGGACGGCTGCACCGTCGCCGTCATCGAGGGCCGCTGCTACGCCCTGCACCCCTGGGTCGAGGGGCACCACCTGGACGGGGCCTCGCTCACCCGCGCCCAGTGCCGGCGCCTGGGCGCCCTGCTGGGCCTGGTGCACATCTCCCTGGAGCGGGTCATAGCGCCCGCCCCGCCGCTCGGCGAGGCCGCCGCGCCCGAGCACGCCAGCGCCGACCCCGCGCAGACCTTCGAGGTCATCGAGGACCTGCTGTCGCGGGCGCGCGCCGCCCGGCCCCGGGACAGCTTCGACGAGCTGGCCGAGCACCGCCTGCTGGAGCGCAGGGCCCTGCTGGCACGGCACGCCCACCGGCGCCCGGCCCCCGGCGCCGAGCCCGCCACGGGCTGGGTGCACGGCGACTTCCACCCGCTGAACGTGCTCTACCGGGGCTCGGAGCCCGCCGCGATCGTGGACTGGGACCGGCTGGCCCGCCAGCCGCGCGCCGAGGAGACCGTCCGCGCCGCCGCGATCTTCTTCGTACGGCCCTCGGGGACGCTGGACCTGGCCAAGGTACGGGCCTACGCGGACGCCTACCGCCATGTCTCGCGGGCCGGCTGCGCCGAACTGGCCGCCGCCGTGCACCGGGTGTGGTGGGAGCGGCTGAACGACTTCTGGATGCTGACCTGGCACTACCGCCTCGGGGACCGGCGGGCCGACCCCCAGTTCCCGGCCGCCGCCGCGCTCGCGGTGTGGTGGACGCGCGAGTACGACGCGGTGCGCGCGGCCTTCACCGGCTGAAACGGCGCGCACCGGCCGCCCCTGGGGGCAGGCCGGTGCGCGCCGGAGTGAGGCGGTGGATCAGCTCTTCTGGTCGGCGCCCTCGCTGGTACCGGTGTTGGTGTTCCCGCCGTTGCCGCTACCGGTGTTGGTGTTCCCGCTGCTGGTGCCGCTGGTGTCGCCGTTGCCGCCCTCGGTGGTACCGCCGTTGCCGCTGGTGGGCGGGGCGGTCGGCGGGGTCGTCGGCGGAGTGGTGGGCGGGGTCGTCGGCGGGGTCGTCGGCGGAGTGGTGGGCGGGGTCGTCGGCGTGGTGGGCCGGTTCGTCCGCGTCGGGGGGCGGGTGTGGCCGCTGGTGCCGCCGGAGGTGCCCGGCTCCGTGTACGGGGTCGTGGGGTCCTGCGAGGGCGGCGGGGTGGTCTTGTCCTCGGTGGACTGCGAGACCGAGGGCGAGGGGCTCTTGGTGCCCGGTTCCTCGGTCTTCTTGCCGCCGGTGTTCTGCACGGCGATGGCCACACCGACCGCGATGGCGATCACCGCGAGCGCGGCGATCAGCCAGATCTTGCCGCGGCCGCCCTTGCCGGAGCGCTGCCCGCCGTCGTAACCGCCGTCGTCGTCACGCATGCCGGGCGGCAGGATCGGCTGGGCGGAGGTCTGGCCGTGGTCGGGGTGCGGCAGCGCGGTGGTGGCCGCCGTGCCCATGGCCGGGGTGTGGGCGCCCTCGTGGACGGCGACCGGGCCGGTGTTCCACGTACCGGTGTGGCCGCCCTGCTCGTGCAGCATCTGCAGGGCGTACTGGACCAGGCCGCGCATCTCCTCGGCGGTCTGGAAGCGGTCGTCGGGGTCCTTGGCCAGCGAGCGCATGACCAGGCCGTCCAGCTCGGGCGGGACCGAGCCGCCGGAGACCTCCGAGGGCGGCACCGGCATGTCCTGGACGTGCTGGTAGACCACCGACAGCGGGGTCTCGCCGGTGAACGGCGGGCGCAGCGCGAGGAGTTCGTAGAGCAGACAGCCGGTCGCGTACAGGTCGGAGCGGGTGTCCACGGTCTTGCCCAGGGCCTGCTCGGGCGAGAGGTACTGCGGGGTGCCCATGACCATGCCGGTCTGCGTCATCGTCGACTGCGCGCCGTGCAGCGCGCGGGCGATGCCGAAGTCCATCACCTTGACGGCGCCGCCGTGCGTGATGATGACGTTGGCGGGCTTGATGTCGCGGTGCACGATGCCGTGCTGGTGGCTGTAGGCGAGGGCCTCCAGCACACCGGAGACGATGATCAGCGCCTGGTCCGGCGGCGGCGCCTCGGCGTTGAGCAGCAGGTCGCGAATGGTGCGGCCTTCCACCAGCTCCATGACGATGTACGGGACGGTGCTGCCGCCCACGTAGTCCTCGCCGGAGTCGTAGACGGCGACCACCGCGTGGTGGTTCAGGCCCGCGACGGACTGTGCCTCGCGGGTGAACCGGGCCTTGGACACCGGGTCTTCGGCCAGATCGGCGCGCAGCAGCTTGACGGCGACGGTGCGCCCCAGGCGTACGTCCTCGGCGGCGAACACCTCGGCCATGCCACCGCGGCCGAGCCGGTGCGTGAGCCGGTAGCGGCCGTCGCCGACCAGGCCGCCGTTGCCCCACATCTCCGGTGCATCGGGGATATTGGAGCCGGTGGCCTCAGGATCGGACGGGCCCTGGGGGCTCTGCGGCTGTGCCATCGGTCCTCGCCGTCGAAATCGATCCGCGTGATAGCGGTAAGGTCTCGGTCTTCGCTAGAGCACGCTACAGGCTTCGCGGGGCCTGACGGCTCGCGATGGACCGGCCATCAAACCTTCCGCACGCAAAGCGGTGCAAGTTCACCGGCGGTAATCGCCGGAAAACTGCAGAAAGCAGCAGTTTCAGCCGTCTCTGCGCGATCCGGCGAAGATCATTCAAAGCTCATCGAGATCTCATGGCCGTGACGGGATCTTGCACATCTGGTCACGGAACGGGCACACAGCTTGACGTGTCGGTGCCCTGGGGCAAACTTGGCTGCGGAAATTCAGATCCTGATCTACCCACGCCTGAGCGCGGCGCAATCCCAGCGCACACGGACAGTGCGTGCCTAGGGGGAAGCGGAACCATGAGCCAGGACGGCGCTCAGGGCCAATACGAGGGCCGTTCGGTCGGCGCTGGGCGTTATCAGCTCCGCGACCTGCTGGGACAGGGCGGCATGGCCTCCGTGCATCTCGCCTACGACAGCGTGCTGGACCGCGAGGTCGCGATCAAGACCCTGCACACCGAACTCGGCCGGGAACAGGCCTTCCGCGAGCGCTTCCGCCGCGAGGCGCAGTCCGTCGCCAAGCTCGCGCACACCAACATCGTCTCGGTCTTCGACACCGGCGAGGACGAGCTGGACGGCGGCATGGTGCCGTACATCGTCATGGAGTACGTCTCCGGGCAGCCGCTCCGCTCCGAGCTGGACACCGACATCGCCCAGCACGGCGCGATGCCCACCGAGAAGGCCCTGAAGATCACCGCCGATGTGCTGGCGGCGCTAGAGGTCAGCCACGAAATGGGCCTGGTCCACCGGGACATCAAGCCCGGCAACGTGATGATGACCAAGCGCAACGTCGTCAAGGTCATGGACTTCGGCATCGCCCGCGCCATGCAGTCCGGCGTCACCTCCATGACGCAGACCGGCATGGTGGTCGGCACCCCGCAGTACCTCTCGCCCGAGCAGGCGCTGGGCCGCGGCGTGGACGCCCGCTCGGACCTGTACTCGGTCGGCATCATGCTCTTCGAGCTGCTGACCGGGCAGCTGCCCTTCGACGCCGACTCCCCCCTGGCCATCGCGTACGCGCATGTGCAGGAGGAGCCGCCGGTGCCCTCCGGCATCAACCGCTCGCTGCCGCCCGCGGTGGACGCGCTGGTCGCCCGGGCGCTGAAGAAGAACCCCAACGAGCGGTTCCCCACCGCCGAGGCCATGCGCGACGAGTGCCTGCGGGTGGCCGGCTCGGGCCAGTCCGGGGCGACGCCGCTGATCATCAGCGAGGGTCCGCGGGCGCGTACGAGCGGCTCCTCGGTCTCCTCGGCGGTCTTCCCCGCGGCCTCCGGCGCCCCCCAGACCACCCCGCCGCCGCCCAGCGTGCAGACGCCCTACCAGCCCACCCAGGCCGCCAACTTCGGCCCGGGACCTGTCGCCGGTGCCGGTGGGCCCGCGCCCGCCACGCCGCCGCCCATGAACGCCTACCAGCCGCCGGCGCCCGTTCCGGGCCCGGTGCCCGGCCCGGCGCCCGCGCCGTTCAACTCCGGCGGCTTCGCCACCCCGCCGCCCTACGCCACGCCCCCCGCGCCCAGCGTCCCGGGTCCGCGCGGCCCCGGCGGGCCCGGCGGCGGCCGCAAGAGCAACACCCCGGTCATCATCGTCTCGGCGGTGGTCGGCGTGATCGTGGTGACCGGTATCGCGGTCGCCATCGGGCTCAGCTCGGGCGGCTCCAAGCCCCGGCCGGGGCCGACGGGCTACTCCTACTCGGCCTCGCCCAGCGAGAGCGTCAGGCCCGAGGACAAGACGGCCACCGTCCCCACCGAGCGCTGCACCAACCCGGTCAAGAGCTACAGCCAGAAGGGCAAGATCCTGCCGCCCTACTTCGTGGGACGCAACCTCGACTCGGTCAAGGCGTGCCTGGACGCGGCCGGCTGGAAGTACGAGGTCACCGAGAAGCCCGACTACCTGTGGGGCAAGAACACCGTCACCGCGCAGACGCCCAAGAGCGACTGGTGGGACCCCAGCAGCGGGGAGAAGTTCCAGCTGACCGTCTCCACCGGGCGCCGTCCCTGAGGCAGTTGGGACGCGCCGCGTGAGCGCATGACGAAGGGGCCCGGCACGCGCCGGGCCCCTTCGTCGTCCTCGTCGTCCTTCAGGCCGCTCAGAGGTACGGGCCCGAGCGGGCGCCGCCGCCGTGGGTGGGGTGCTCCTCCGCGTCCTCCGCCGGGGCCACGCCGGGCGGCAGGGCGCGGCGCATCGACTCCAACTGGGCGCGGGCCGCCATCTGCTGGGCGAACAGCGCGGTCTGGATGCCGTGGAAGAGGCCCTCCAGCCAGCCCACCAACTGGGCCTGGGCGATGCGCAGTTCGGCCTCGGTGGGCACGGACTCCTCGGTGAAGGGCAGCGAGAGCCGCTCCAGCTCCTCCACCAGCTCCGGCGCCAGGCCGTCCTCCAGCTCCTTGACCGAGCTGGCGTGGATCTCCTTGAGCCGTACCCGGCTCGCCTCGTCCAAAGGCGCGGACTTAACCTCCTCCAGCAGCTGCTTGATCATGCTGCCGATGCGCATGACCTTCGCGGGCTGTTCGACCATGTCCGTCACCGGGACCTCGCGGGGCTCGTCGTCGCCGTCCCCGCCCGGGGATCCGGCGCTGCCGAGAGCCATGCCGTCCGGGCCGACAACCAGGACGTGCGGGCTCTCCTGCGACCGTTCGTTCATCGGCATATCCATGCCGCCATTCTCTCGTACATGTGACTAGGAACGGTTGTGCCCCCTGGAAAGGATGATCCAACCTTTCCAGGGGCACGATCTGCGGGGATTGCGCGCGCATCCCGCCTCAGCCCGACCGGCGGGGCAGCACGATGCGCGAGCGGGTGACCGCGGCGGCCAGCAGGCCCGCGAACAGCGGTACGCCCAGCGCCAATGCGGCCAGGGTGCCCCAGGGCAGCACGACGGGGGTGTACGCGGACCGCAGGGGCTGCTCCTTGAGCGCGGTGACCGCGTTGGTGAGGTCCACCAGGCGCAGCGCGACGGCCGGCACCACCCCCGCGGCGATGCCCAGCACCACGCCCGCACCGGCGACCACCGCGCACTGGAAGCCGGTCAGGCTGCGCCGTACCCGCGGCGGGGCGCCCACCCCGCTCAGCGTCACCAGGTCCGCCTCGGCGTCCGCCTTGGCCAGGCCGGTGGCGATGGCCGCGGCGCCGATGGTGACCACGCTCGCGAAGGCGCCCAGCACCAGCAGCGTCGCGCCCAGGCGGTCGGAATACCCCCGCTCGACCTCCAGCTGAGCGCCGCCGCCCGCCTCGTCCAGCGCGGCCAGCGCCCGCTGTTCCTCGACGTCGGAGGGGGTGTGGCCGACGCGGTAGAAGCTGCCGTACGCCTGGGTGTGCAGGCCCAGCCGGTCGGCCAGGGACTGCGGGAGGACGGCCCGCACGCCGGGGACGTGGGGCTGGCCGGCGGGGGCGACATAGGCGTCCACGGTGACGCGCCGCTCGGGCGGGGGCCGCTTGCCGTCCTCGTCCTCGGTGGCGTCCTCGGTGATGCCCAGGGTGGTGCGGCCGTCCTTGGCGTCGGCGGGGTTGAGCAGGACCGGGCGGCCCTGGGCCAGCGCCCGCCCGGCGGCCGGGTCGGCCAGGCCCGCATAGGAGCGCAGCAGGGCCGCGTCGCCCACCACGATGCCGTTGGAGCCGTCCAGGCCGTACAGGGTGCGGGAGTTGTCGCGGCACCGCGGCGAGTCCATCATCCGGTCGTGCTCGTCCACGGTCAGCCGCGCGGCCAGCTCGGCGGCGCCCTTCTTCTCCAGCGGGCACTCCTGTCCCTCGGGGCGCACGATGCTCACCTCGCCGCAGGGCTGTGCGCTGTTGCGCAGACAGTCAGCGCCCGCCCACACCCGTGAGAAGTCCGCGCGCTCGCCGGTGACGGGCAGCGTCCGCTCGGCGGCGGCACGCAGCCGGGGCAGGGCCGCCGCCGGGTCGCCGGGGCCCTGGTACAGGTCCGTGGTCAGGGCGACGCTCTGGGCGCGCAGCAGCGGCCGGTACGCGGCCCTGGACTCCTTCTCGGCGCTGGCCGCGTAGGTGGCGATGGCGACCGTACCGGCCACCGCCGCCATCACCGCGGCCACGGCGGGCGCGGTACGGCCCCGGTTGCGGGCCGCGTCGCGCAGCGCCAGGCGGGGGATCAGCGGCAGCCGGCGCCCCAGCCGGCCCAGCGCCCCCACCAGCAGCGGAATGCAGGCCAGTACGCCCAGTTCGGCGATGACCGAGCCGATGGCCACGGCCAGGAAGCCGAGCCCGGTCAGCGCCCCGGCCAGCGCCAGCACGATGCCGAAGAGGATCGCGGTCAGGCCCGCCATCGGCAGGGTGCGCGAGGAGTGGCGCAGGCCCCTGCGGCCGGTCAGCGACTCCAGTACGGACTGTCTGCCCGCCACGACGGCGGGCGCCAGCGCGGCCACCGCGCCCGTCAGCACCCCCAGCGCGCCGATGCCCAGCAGCTCCAGGGGGCGGATCTCCAGGGTGCCGAAGCGGACGCCCGTCCAGCTCTCGATGGCCGGCTGGAAGGCCACGACCGCCGCCACGCCGCCGGCCACCCCCAGCAGCGCGCCCGCACCGCCCAGGACCAGGCCGCCGCCCAGGACGACGGCGCGGATGTGGTGGTGGTCGCCGCCGCTGACGCCGATCAGCCCCAGGTGGCGGCGCGAGCGGCGGGCGCCGACCGCGAAGGCGGGCCCGGCCAGCAGCACGATCTCCAGCAGCGCCATGGCGACGACGGTGGCCACGGACACGGCGACGAAGCGGCTCTCGAAGCGGGCGTCGTAGTCCAGGTGGCTGCGCCGGGCCGCGGGGACCTGGCTTCTTGGGGGCGGATCGAGGCGTACGGCGCGGGAGTTGACCAGGACGCCGCGCTTGTTGGCGGCCAGCACCCGCTGCCAGTCGTAGCCGCCGGAGCCGGGCGGCAGGGCGACGAACAGCTCGGGGTCGGCGGGTCTGGGCGGCACGGTGCGGCGGTCCTGCTCCGCGGCCCGCCGCCAGGGCCCGATCACCGACCCGGGCAGCGCGAAGACCGCCTCCTCGTGCAGGGTGCCGGGCAGCTCCACCGACCCGACCACGCGGAACTGCTTGTCCAGGCCCTGGAAGGCGGTCAGCGAGCCGATGCGCAGCCCGGCGGAGTCCAGGAACGCGGTGCTGGCCACCACCTCGCCGCGGGTGCGGGCGAAGCGGCCCTCCTGGAGCTCGATACGGCCGCGCAGCATCGGGTCGCCCGCGGGCAGCTCCCACAGCGTCGTGCGCACCAGGCCGTGCGCGCTGCGCGCCAGCACGGGCACCTCCTGGGCGCGCACCGTCTGGGCGCCCCGCGGGACCGCCGCGGCCAGGTCGGCGGGGACGGGCTCGCCGCCGGGGCGCGCGGCGCGCGGGCGGGTGTCGGCCGGGGTGTAGGCGCTGCGGTCCGGCAGCTGCAGGACCTCTTTGCCGCCGGTGCCCGCGTCGCTCAGGACGGCGTCGGCGGCGCCCAGTTCGCGGGTGAGGCGCTCGGCGGTGGTCTGCGAGCCGCTGCGGTAGGTGATGTCGCCCGCCGTGACCGCGAGGACGGGCAGCGCGATCATCACGATCACCAGCAGGCTGCGGCCCTTGGCGCGCAGCGCGTCGCGGCGGGCGATGCGCAGCGCGGCGATCCAGGCGGCGGGACTCATCGGCCGGTGTTTCTGTGGGGGCGGCCGGGGGCGGGCGGGGCCGCCGGGTGGGCCGCCGGCGTACGGGGGGAGAGGGTCTGGTCGACCAGCAGGCCGTCGCGCAGATGGACCACGCGGTCCGCCCAGGAGGCGTAGCGCGGCTCGTGGGTGACCAGGACGCCCGCGGCGCCCGCGTCGCAGCGGGCGCGCAGCAGGGAGAGCACCGCCTCGCCGGTCGCGGAGTCCAGCGCGCCGGTCGGCTCGTCGGCCAGCACGAGCCGGCGGGTGCCGACCAGGGCGCGGGCGATGGCCACCCGCTGCTGCTGGCCGCCGGACATCTCGTCCGGGAAGCGGTCCGCGATCGCGGCCAACTCCATTTCGGCGAGGGCCTCCTGGGCCTCGCGGCGGGCCTTGCGGGCAAAGACGCCGTCCAGCTCGCGGGGCAGCGCCACGTTCTCGGCGGCGGTCAGCGCCGGGACGAGGTTGTAGTCCTGGAAGACGTAGCCGATGGCGCGGCGGCGCAGGGCGGCCAGTGCGGTACGGGAGAGCGTGGTCAGATCCGTACCCTCGACGATCACCGATCCGGAGGTGGGGGTGTCCAGGCCGCCGGCGAGGGTGAGCAGGGTGGATTTGCCGGAGCCGGACGGGCCCATGACCGCGACGAGTTCACCGGGGTGGACGGACAGGTCGACGCCGCGCAGCGCGTGCACCTCGGCGGCGCCCGTGCCGTGCACACGGGTCAGCTCCTTGACCTCGAGGACCGGGTCGGGCATGTGGTTCTTCCCCCTGGACGGATGCTGGGCGGTGCGGTGGGCTCCGGCTGCCCGCTCAGCGGCGGGCGCGGGAGCGCAGCCGCGGGCGCGGGACGGAGTGGGCGGGCGGCGCCGGGGGCCGGGGCGGCTGGGTGCCGGGGTGCGCGGGCTCCGTGCCCGCCCAGGTGTCCGCGGCGCGCTCACCGCGCTCAGCCTGCCCGGCCCCGGCCGCCTCGATGCCCAGGAGCCGGGCCTCGCACACCTCCAGCCAGCGCAGCTCCGCCTCGGCCCGGAAGAGGAGCTGGTCCAGGTGGAGGAGCCGGGCGAGGTCCTCGCGGTGCTCGCCCCCCGCGCCGCGCGCCTGCGCCGCGGCCTTGAGGCGGGTGTGCTCCTGCATGGCCTGCAGGGTGTGGTGGCGCTGGGCGTCGATGACGGCGCGCAGGTCCACGCCGGGGGCGCCGAGGGCCATGGCGAGCTTGATGGCCAGTTCGTCGCGGGGCGGGTCGGTACGGTCCACCGGGCTGCCGTACCAGGAGCGCAGCTCGGCGCGGCCCGCGTCGGTGATGGCGTACAGGGCGTGGCCCGCCCGGTCCGTGCCGTGCGCGGCGACCAGTCCGTCGCGTTCCAGGCGGGCCAGGGTCGTGTAGACCTGGCCGACGTTCAGCGGCCAGGCCGAGGAGGTGCGCGCCTCGAACTCGCAGCGCAGCTGGGCGCCGTAGCGCTGCCCGCCGTCCAGCAGCGCGAGAAGGCCGTGACGGATCGACATACTCAGTATGTATACCCCGTACGGAGCAAGGGGGGCGGATCGGGGGCGCGTACGGGTGGGCGGGGCGCGCCCGGGTCCGTCCGTGGCTCAGCCGCGGCGCAGGCGCAGGGCGAAGAAGGCCAGGCCCAGGCCGGTGAGGGCGAGTCCGGCGCCCAGCGGCAGGACGCGCTGCACCCCGCCGGCCGGATCGGCGGCGGCGTTCTGCGGGGAGGCGGTGGGGGTCGGGGCGAGGTAGCCGGCGGCGGGCGCGGTCTGGGGGCGGCGCAGCAGCTGCCACTCCGGTGCGTCGGGGGTCGGCGGCAGGTACGGGCGGCCGGCCGCCGGGCCCGCCACATCGGCGCCGCCGCGCGAACGCGACGGGGACGGCGTGAGCGAGGGAGAGTGCGAGGGGGAGTGCGAGGCCGAGGGGGAGTGTGACGTGGGGGCCGCCGGGCCGGAAGGGGTGCGGCTGGTGACCGGCGACGGGCTCGGGGAGCCGCTGGGGCGGGCGGTGCCCGTGGGGCCGGGCGTCATCGAGGAGCCGCGGCCCGGTACGGGGCTGACGGGGGTGAGGTCCGGGCTCGGGGTGATGGTGATGCGGTCCGGGCCCGGGGTGACGGCGGCGGACGGGCCCGCCGGGGTCTGCGGCACCGGGACCTGGACGCCAATGTCCCCTCGGGTGTCCGCCTCGCCCGGGTCCTTGCGGCCCGGGTGCCCGCGCCCCTCCCCCGCCTTGCTTCCGGCGCGGTCGGGGTCGGGCGGGATCGCGGGGCTCACCGCCGCAGCGGTCTGGGCCGTACGGAAGAGGGCCGACGTGTGCTCCAGGGGCGCGGCGGCGGCCACCGCGCCGGCGGGCAGGGGCAGCAGCGCGGCGAGCACCAGCAGACCGGCTGCCCTGCGCGGACCAACTCCTGGAGCCACGGCCTTGTCCCTCCCGTGCCGAGCCGTCGAGTGACGTCCTCAGCGTCACATGTCGCCACATTCCTGGCATCTTGGGCACATGCCCCGGATGACGGGAGGGGCGGGCGGCACGGGCGCACCGCGCCGCCCCGCGCTCACCCGACGGTCAGGACGACCTTGCCGACGTGGGTGCTCGCGTCCACCACCCGGTGGGCCTCGGCGGCCTGGTCGATCGGCAGGGTGCGGTCCACGACCGGCCGGACGCGGCCGTTGCCGATCAGCGGCCACACATGCTCCCGTACGGCGGCCACGATCGCCGCCTTCTCGGCCTGCGGGCGGCCGCGCAGCGAGGTGGCGGTGACCGCGGCGCGCTTGGCCAGCAGCGCGCCCAGGTTCAGCTCCGCCTTGACACCGCCCTGCAGACCGATGATCGCCAGGCGCCCGTTGGTGGCCAGCGCCTTGACGTTCCGCTCCAGGTACTTGGCGCCGATGATGTCGAGGATGACGTCCGCGCCGTTGCCGTCGGTGGCCTTGCGGATCTCCTCGACGAAGTCCTGCTCGCGGTAGTCGATGAGGATGTCCGCGCCCAGCTCGGCGCAGCGCGCCAGCTTGTCGGGCCCGCCCGCGGTGACCGCGACCCGCGCGCCCACCGCCTTGGCCAGCTGGATCGCCATGGTGCCGATGCCACTGGCACCGCCGTGCACCAGCAGCGTCTCGCCGGGGCGCAGGTGGGCGACCATGAAGACGTTGGACCACACGGTGCAGGCCACTTCGGGCAGCGCGGCCGCGCCGGTCATCTCCAGGCCCTCGGGTACGGGCAGCAGCTGACCGGCCGGCACCGCGACCTTCTGGGCGTACCCGCCGCCCGCCAGCAGCGCGCACACCTCGTCACCGACCGACCAGGCGCTCACGCCGGGGCCGACGGCCGCGACGCGGCCCGCGCACTCCAGGCC
Organism: Streptomyces sp. UF-297; assembly: GCF_058245575.1. Classification (NCBI taxonomy): domain Bacteria; kingdom Bacillati; phylum Actinomycetota; class Actinomycetes; order Kitasatosporales; family Streptomycetaceae; genus Streptomyces; species Streptomyces sp. UF-297. The sequence goes on from NZ_JBSIBZ010000033.1 coordinate 33,699, forward strand.
GGGGTAGGGGGAGGCGCCGGGCGGCGGGTCGTAGAAGCCCTGCCGCTGCAGGAGATCGGCGCGGTTGACGGCGGTGGCGGCCACCTCGATGAGGACTTCGCCCTCGGCGGGTACGGGATCGGGCACCTCGGCCCAGACGAGGGCCTCGGGTCCACCGGGTTCGGGGATTGTGATCGCTCGCATGGGGCCGACCGTACTCGCCCCATGGCCGTGCGCGTACCCGCCGGGGGCGTCGGCCACTCGCCGTGTACCTCTGCTCCCCACTGACCGGCCACGGCGTCGAACTCCCCTTGGGTGTACCGGGTCCACCGGGTCCCGCCGCGCCCTCCTACTCGCCGGCCCTCTTCATGCCTACCCGTCGGCTCTCTTCATGCCTACTTCATGCCTACTCGTCGGCCCTCTTCATGGTCTTCAGGCCCGTGCCGGGCCGGCCCGTCTTTCCCGGCTTCCCCGGCCCCTCCGGCTCGGGCGAGGAGGGTGCGCGGACGATGGTGATCAGCCGGTCGGCGGCCTGGAGGGGGCTGGCCGAGGGGTCGTCGTAACCCAGCAGGCGGTGTCCGCGCAGCACGGAGACCACCAGGTCGTCGGTCTCGCGTACGGACTTGCCGACCTCGGACTTGACCACCGGGCGCTCGACGATGTCCAGGCCGCTGCCCTGCTGGATCAGGTCCTCCATGACCGTGCTGGCGTTGGGGCTGTGGACCGACAGGCCCAGCAGGCGGCCCGCCGCGCTCGCGGAGGTGATCACGGAGTCGGCACCGGACTGGCGCAGCAGCGGGGCGTTCTCCTCCTCGCGCACGGCCGCGACGATGGTGGCCTTCTTGTTGAGCTGCCGGGCCGTCAGGGAGACGAGGACGGCGGTGTCGTCGCGCTGCGTGGCGATGATGATCTTGCGGGCGCGCTGGACCTCGGCGCGCAGCAGCACATCGCTGCGGGTGGCGTCGCCCATCACGCCGGCCAGCCCCTCGGCCACCGCGGCTTCGATCACCTTGGGGCTCGGGTCGACGATGACGATGCGCTCACGGCTGAGGCCCGTGGCGATGAGGGTCTGTACGGCAGAGCGGCCCTTGGTGCCGAAGCCGATGATGACGGCGTGGTCGCGCAAAGCGTTTCTCCAGCGCTTCAGCCGGAACTGCTCACGGGTGCGCTCGGTGAGGACCTCGAGAGTGGTACCGACCAGGATGATCAGGAACAGGACTCGCAGCGGCGTGATCAGGACGATGTTCAGCAGCCGGGCGGTGTCGCCGTAGGGGACGATGTCGCCGTAGCCGGTGGTGGAGAGCGTGACCGTGGCGTAGTAGACGCAGTCCAGGAAGTCGACCTTCCCGTCGGCGTTGTCGTGGTATTCGTCGCGGTCGACCCAGACGATGAGCACCGTCGCGCACATCACCAGCAGCGCCATCAGCAGCCTGCGCAGCACCTGGCGCAGCGGGTGCGCGGGCTGGCGGGTGGGCAGCTTCACCCGGCGCGAGAGGTCCTCGGGGACATCCCTGGCCGCGGCGTCGTGGGTGGGGAGCTTCACGCGGCGCCTCCTGCGAGCCGGGACGGGGAGTTCGGGGACAGGGGGTTCGGGAACGGGGGGTTAGAAGAGGGGGAGTTCGGGGGCCAGCCGCTCAACGCCCAGGGCAGATCGAGAAGTTCCGCCTCCTGGCCGCGCCCGGTGCCGCCGGGCGGGATGACGGCGAGCGCGTCGGCCCCGGCGATGCCGCGCAGCATGGCGGGTCCGTGGAAGTGCAGCGGGCGGGCCAGCTGGCCGCGCACCTCGTCCTCGCGGTAGGCGACGGGCACCAGGCGGGTGTCGCGCGGGTGGCCCTGCACGGCCTCGGTCAGCGGGATACGGCAGGGCTCGGCCTGCTCCTTGGCGCAGAGCGTGCGCAGCAGCGGCTCGGCCAGGGTGAGCAGGCCGGAGACCGCGGCGAGGGGGTTGCCCGGCAGGCCCACCAGGTGGCGGTGGTCGGTGAGGCGGGCCAGGAGCATGGGGTGCCCCGGGCGTACGGCCACGCCGTCCACGAGGAGTTCGGCGCCCATACGGCGCAGCGTGGGGTGGACGTGGTCGACGGGCCCCGCGGCCGTACCGCCGGTGGTGATGACGAGGTCGGCGGTGCAGGAGAGCAGGGCGCCGTGCAGCGCGTCGGCGTCGTCGCCCAGGTGGCGCGGCTCGGCGGCCTCGGCGCCCAGCGCGCGCAGCCAGGGCCCGAGCATCGGGCCGAGCGCGTCGCGGATCAGGCCGTCGTGGGGGAGCCCGGAGTGCAGCAACTCATCGCCCAGGACGAGGATTTCCACCCGAGGCGGGCGGTGGGTGGCCAGCTCGTCGTAGCCCGCGGCGGCGGCCAGGCCGAGGACGGCCGGGGTCACCAGGGCGCCGGCGGGCAGGAGGTGGTCGCCGCTGCGGCACTCCTGGCCGCGCGGGCGGATGTCCTGGCCGGGCGGGGCGGGCGCGGGGGCGTACAGCCGCACGCTGCCGTCGGGCTGTTCGCGGACCTCGCTGTGCTCGGTGCGCAGAACGGCGGTGGCGCCGGAGGGGATACGGGCGCCGGTGGCGATACGGATGGCGTGGCCGTCGGGGAGGGGGGCGGTGGGGGCGTGGCCGGCGAGGATGCCGGTGGGGGTGGTGGGGGTGGTGGGGTCTTCGGAGACCTTCGGGTCCGGGGAGGCCTTGGGGTCTACGGGGTCTACGGGGTCTACGGGGGCTTCGGGGCCTTCGGGGGCTTCGGGGTCTTTGAGGGTGGCTTCTGCCGGTGCCGCCTCGTGGGCCGCTTCGGCGGCGGGCCGGGGCGCTGTGCGCCAGGGGCCCGGGCCCGATACGGCCCAGCCGTCCATCGCGGAGGTGTCGAAGGAGGGCAGGTCGGTGAGGGCGGTGAGCGGTTCGCACAGGACGCGGCCGAGGGCGGCGGCGAGCGGGGTGCGGACCGGCTCCAGGGGGCCGGAAGCGGCCCGGGCCGCGGTGGCGCGGGCGGTGCGCCAGGAGGCGGCGGGGGCGGGGCGGGCGCCTTCGCCCGCGGAGGTCCGGGGCAGGGGCGGGTCCGTACCCGGATGGACGGCCGGCCTGGCGGTACGGTCCGGCGTACCGTCCCGGTCCTGGTCCGCCGGGGAGCCCTGCTCGCGCTGGGCGCCGGGGCCCTCGCATCCGGACGCGCGCGGCGGCTCGCCCGCACCGCGCGGGGACGGGCGCTCGCGGCCCGCGTTGGCCAGCGCCAGGGCGTCCTCGAACTCCCGGTCCGCCGCGCGCTCGACGCGGCCGGTACCGGGTACGCCGGGCGCCGCCTGCTCCTCGCTCCTGCCGCCCGGCATCATGGCGCGGGCTTCTCTTCCGCCTCGGCGGCCCAGCGGTTGGCCAGCGCCGCAGCGCGCTCCGCCAGCTCCGTGACGTCCGCGCCCTGCTGGGCGGCGGCGTAGCCGACCAGGAACGTCGTCAGCGGGGCGGCGGGCCGGGCCACGCCGTGCGCCGCGTCGCGCGCCAGGTCCAACAGAGCCGTGGTGTCGACATCGAGGTCGATGCCGAGTTCGGCCTTGACTGCGGTGATCCATTCGTCCAACACGCTTCCATGCTCCCTGATGCGCGCGCGTGCCGTGCCGATGTCCTCCCAGGTGTCGCAGTCGAAGGACGCGGTGGCGGTGGGGTCGGGGAGGTGGCGCAGGGTCAGTTCGGCGAGCAGGGCACGCAGCGGGAGGTGGGCCAGGCTGCCGTGTTCGGCGTAGAGCAGGCCCAGTTCGCGCCGCAGCGACTCGGCGCGGTAGGCGGCGACCAGCGGCTGGTCGCGGCCCTCGGCGTCGCGCAGCACGGCGCCGTCGACGGGCGTGGCGGGGGCGGCGTCCGGGTCCTCGGGAGCGTCCAGGGCGGCCGTCACCAGGGCGCGTACGGTCGGCGCGGTCAGGAAGGGCAGGTCGGCGGAGAGGACGAGGACGACCGGGGCGGTGGTCCGGCGCAGGCCCGCGTCCAGCGCGGCCAGCGGGCCGCCGCCGGGCGGGTCCTCCCGGGCGTACAGGACGGGGCGGGCGGTGGGCCGCCGGGGGCCGACGACGACGGTGGCCGCCGCGTCGGCGCAGGCCGCCAGCACCCTGTCCAGCAGCGGCCGGCCGCCGACGGACAGGGCGGGCTTGTCCGCGCCGCCCAGGCGGCGGGCCGCGCCCCCGGCCAGCACGACGGCGTCGTACCCGCCCGCGCCTTCGTCCCCGTCCGGGCCTTGGTGTCCGCCGGCTCCGTGGCCGTGCGCCGCGTGGTCGTGCCCCGCGTGGTCGTCGTGGTCCGTCACCCCACGAGTATCACCGGGAACGGCGCGGGTGTGACCGGGTCACAGCGCGCGCAGCAACAGCGCCGGGTGCTCCACGCAGTCGGCGACATAGCGCAGGAAGCCGCCTGCCGTGCCGCCGTCGCACACCCGGTGGTCGAAGGTGAGCGAGAGCTGTACGACCTGGCGCACGGCCAGTTCGCCCTCGTGCACCCAGGGCTTGGCGGCTATGCGGCCCACGCCCAGCATCGCGGCCTCGGGGTGGTTGATGATGGGCGTGGAGCCGTCGACCCCGAAGACGCCGTAGTTGTTGAGGGTGAAGGTGCCGTGGGTGAGTTCGTCCAGCGTCAGGGTGCCGCCGCGCGCCTTTTCGGTGAGCCGGGCGAACCCGTCGGACAGCTCCTCGACCGTACGCGCCTGGGCGTCGCGCAGGACCGGGACCATCAGCCCGCGGTCCGTCTGCGCGGCGAAGCCGAGGTGGACGGCGGGCAGCCGGACGATCTCGTTGGCCTGGGTGTCGACGGTGGCGTTCAGCTCGGGGAAGCGCGCGAGCGCGGCCGTACAGATACGGGCCAGCAGCGCGAGGACGGATATCTTCGGCGCGCCGGGGACGTTCATCTGGGCGCGTACGGCGAGGAGTTCGGTGGCGTCGGCGTCCACCCAGCAGGTGGCGTCGGGGATCTCCTGGCGGCTGCGGGTGAACTTCTCGGCTGCGGCTCCGCGCATGCCCCGCAGCGGGACGCGCTCGGCGTCGGCGGGGAACCTGCCCTGGGCGCGGCCCGGCGCGGCCGCCCGCACCGGTGCCGTACGCGCCCGGACGGCACGCTCGACATCGGAGCGCAGAATCAGCCCGCTGGGCCCCGACCCGGTCAACTCCCCCAGATCCAGGCCGTTTTCGCGGGCGAGGCGGCGCACGAGCGGCGAGATGACGGGGAGGGAGCCGGTCGCGGGGGCGGCGTCGGAGGCGGGTGCCGCAGTGGCGGCCCGTACGTCACCGGGCCGTCCTGCGCCCGCGCCCGCGGCGCCGTTGTCCTCCGCGTGTCCGGCGGGCCGTGTCCGCCCGGAGTGCGGTGCGGGCGCGGGCGGCCGGGGGACTCCGTCAAAGGGGCGGATCCGGCGGCGGCGCGCGGTCGGCTCGCTGGTGCCGTAGCCGACCAGCACATTGCCGGAGGTGCTGTCCGCGCCGCCGCTCTCCTCGGCCTGCCGGTCCGCGCCGCCGCTCTCCTCGGCCTGCCGGTCCGGGGCGCTCTGCGGCTCGGGCCCGGCGCCGGCCTCCGGCGCGCTGCCCACCGCGACGGTCACCAGCGGGGCTCCCACCGGCACTTCGGCGCCTTCGTCGCCGAACCGCGCGGTGACCACGCCGCCGTACGGACACGGCACGTCCACCATCGCCTTGGCGGTCTCGACCTCCACCACCGGCTGGTCCACGGCGACCACTTCGCCGACCTCGACCAGCCAGCGCACGATGGTCGCCTCGGTCAGCCCCTCGCCCAGGTCGGGCAGGGCGAATTCCCGGACCACGGCCATCACACACCGCTCCCCTCGGTCCACTGCGACTCCCACTGGAGCCGGGCGACGGTGTCCAGGATGCGGTCCACGCCCGGCAGATGGTGCCTCTCCAGCATGGGCGGCGGATAGGGGATGTCAAAGCCGGCCACCCGCAGCACCGGCGCCTCCAGGTGGTGGAAGCAGCGCTCGGTGATCCGGGCGGCCAGCTCGCCGCCCGGCCCGCCGAACCCGCCGGACTCGTGGACGACCACGGCCCGGCCCGTGCGCCGCACCGAAGCGCAGACCGTCTCGTCGTCCAGCGGCGTCAGCGAGCGCAGATCGATCACTTCCAGGTCCCAGCCCTCGGCGAGGGCCGCCTCGGCCGCCTCCATGCACACCGGCAGCGAGGGGCCGTAGGTGATGAGCGTGGCGCTGCTGCCGGGGCGCCGGATCTCGGCCCGCCCTATGGGGGCGACCGGCTCCGGGTCCTGGGCCGACCAGGGGGCCTTGGACCAGTACAGGCGCTTGGGTTCGAGGAAGACCACCGGGTCCTCGGAGGCGATGGCGGCCCGCAGCAGGCCGTAGGCGTCCGCGACCGTGGCCGGGGTGAGGACCGTCAGGCCCGGGGTGGCCATGTAGTACGCCTCGGAGGAGTCGCTGTGGTGCTCCACGCCGCCGATGCCGCCGCCGTAGGGGACGCGGATGGTCAGCGGCATCGGCATCGCGCCCCGGGTGCGGTTGCGCATCTTGGCGACATGGCTGATCAGCTGCTCCAGCGCGGGGAAGGCGAAGGCGTCGAACTGCATCTCCACCACGGGCCGCAGGCCGTACATCGCCATGCCGACGGCCGTGCCCAGGATGCCGGCCTCGGCCAGCGGGGTGTCCGAGCAGCGGTCCTCGCCGAACTCCTTGGCCAGCCCGTCGGTGACCCGGAAGACACCGCCCAGCTCGCCCACGTCCTCGCCCATGACGTGCACGGACGGGTCCTGGGCCATCGCGTCGCGCAGGGCCTGGTTCAGGGCCTGCGCCATGCTGGCGGGCTTGCGCCCGGCCGCCACCGGTGTCGTCATCGCTGCTCCCCTTCCCGGGCCGGCTCCGCCTCGGCCGCCAGCTCCTGGTGCAACCTGGCCTCCTGCTCGCGCAGTTGGGCCGTGCGCTCGGCGTAGACATGCGCGAACAGGTCCGTCGGGTCAAGCGCGGGGTCCTGGTTCATCCGCTCGCGCAGATCGGCGGCCATCTCCTCGGCGCCGTCCCGGGTGGCCTGCACGAAGGTCTCGCTCAGCAGGCCGCGGGCCTCCAACTCGCGCTCCATCAGCGCGATCGGGTCGTGCGCCCGCCACGCCTCGACCTCGGCGTCGGCCCGGTAGCGGGTGGCGTCGTCGGCGTTGGTGTGCGCCTCCAGGCGGTAGGTGACGGCCTCGATCAGGGTGGGGCCGCCGCCCCGGCGCGCCCGCCCGATGGCCTGCCCCAGGACCTCGTGGACCGCGGGGGCGTCGTTGCCGTCCACCAGACGGCCCGGCATGCCGTAACCGACGGCCTTGTGGGCCAGGGACGGTGCGGCGGTCTGCTTGGCCAGGGGGACGGAGATGGCGAATCCGTTGTTCTGCACGAGGAAGACGACCGGGGCCTGCCACACCGCGGCGAAGTTCAGCGCCTCGTGGAAGTCGCCCTCGCTGGTGCCGCCGTCGCCGACCAGCGCCAGCGCGACGATGTCGTCGCCCTTGAGGCGGGCGGCGTGCGCCAGGCCGACGGCGTGCGGGAGCTGGGTGGCCAGCGGGGTGCACAGCGGGGCCGTACGGTGCTCGCGCGGGTCGTATCCGGTGTGCCAGTCGCCGCGCAGCAGCGTCAGGGCCTGTACGGGGTCCAGGCCGCGGGCGACGGCGGCCAGGGTGTCGCGGTAGCTGGGGAAGAGCCAGTCCCGCTCGGTCAGGGCGAGCGCGGCGGCGACCTGGCAGGCCTCCTGGCCGGTGGAGGAGGGATAGACCGCGAGGCGTCCCTGCCGGGTCAGCGCCGTGGCCTGGGTGTTGTAGCGGCGGCCGCGCACCAGGTGTGCGTACAGGCGCTTGAGGAGGTCGGGGTCCAGCCGGCCGGCCGCGTCGGTGCCCAGCACGCGGTAGGGCTCGGTGTCGGGCAGGAGGGGCGCGGGGTCGACGCGGGGCCGCCAGGCGGGGGGCGCCGCGGGCCGGTCCTCCGCGTCCCCCTTGCCGCCGGGCCGTTTGCCTGGCTGCTCAAGGACCGTCACGACGAGCACCTCCTCGTGGGCAGGATGTTGGCGGTCGGGCGGGTAGCCCTTCCCTACCGATTGTTCGGTCGTCGGCACATTTTGGCTACAGGCGGGTCCGGCCTGTGGACAAACGGTTCTCCACAGCCTGAGATGAAGACAGGGCGTCCACGAAGGGGAGGCGTGAGGGTATGTCCGAGGAACAGATGGTCACTTCCGACGGGAGGCCGCCCGTACGCCCCCTGGACACCATCGACCGCGCGATTCTGCACATGCTGCAGGCCGACGGCCGCGCCTCGATACGGTCCGTGGCCGAGCGCGTACACGTCTCGCGCGCCAACGCCTACGCCCGCATCAACCGGCTGCTGGACGACGGCGTCATACGCGGCTTCAGCGCCCGCGTCGACCACGAGCGCGCCGGGCAGGGCGCGTCCGCGTACATCACCTTGAAGATCGTGCAGAACTCCTGGCGCACGGTCCGCGAAAAGCTCCAGGCCCTGCCGGGAGCCGCCCATATCGCCCTGGTCAGCGGCGACTTCGACGTACTGCTGCTGGTGCACACCAAGGACAACCGGGCGCTGCGGGAGCTGGTGCTCACCCGTATCCAGTCGATACCGGAAGTGCTCAGCACCCGCACGCTGCTGGTCTTCGAGGAGACCGACCTGGAGCCGGAGGGCGGGTCCGGGGTCTGAGCCCCCGGGCCCCGCTCCGGGCCCTCAGGTGCGGCCCGGAGACGCCCTCAGGTGGTGCGCAGCCCCGCGAAGGCCGTACGCACCACGGCCTCGGCGACCTCTTCGCTGCTGGCCGCGCCGCCGCGCCCGGGGCGGTACCACTCCACGATCGAGTTGATCATCCCGAAGAGCAGGCGGGTGGCGAGCCGCACATCCACGTCCGGGCGCAGATCGCCGTCGGCGGCGGCCTGCTTGAGCAGCTCGGCGACCTCGTTGTCGAACTCCCGGCGCCGCTCCATGGCCCAGCGCTCGGTGTCGGTGTTGCCGCGCACCCGCAGCAGCAGCGTCACGTACGGCAGCTCGGCCATCAGCACCTCGGCCTCGCGCCGGGTCACGTACTCCAGGCGCTCGATCGCCCGGCCCTCCTGGGCACCGGGCTCGCGCAGCACCCCGAACAGGCCGTCCAGGGCCCGGCTTATGGCGCGCCGCAGCAGCTCGTCCTTGCTGCGCACATGGTGGTAGATCGAGGACTTGGAGATGCCGGCTGCCTTGGAGAGGTGCTCCATGGAAGTGCCGTCGTAGCCGCGCTGGTTGAACACCTCCACGGCGACCGCGAGCAGCGAATCTGGCGTGTAGGTGTCGCGCTTGGCCATGGTCATGATTAGACCACCTGGTCTTCCGTCTCCCAACTGCGCCGCAAGGCCCAGGAGGGTCCGTACCGGCCGTCGGCGTACTGGTGGTGCATGGTGTCCAGCAGGTCCCACAGCCAGTGCAGGCCGACCTTCCCGGCCCATTCGAAGGGGCCGCCGGGGTAGTTCACGCCCAGCTTCATGGCGGTGTCGATGTCCTCCTTGGAGGCCAGGCCGCGGGCCTCGGCGTCCACGGCGAAGTCCACGATCATCGCGACGGTACGGGCCACGATCATGCCTGGCACGTCGTCGATCACGCTGACCTTCTTGCCCAGCGCCTGGAAGAGGCCGACCGCCTCGTTCACGTCGGCGGGGGTGGCGTCCTTGGAAGGCGCGAGCGCGACACGGGTGGCGGCGCGGTAGTCGAAGGCCAGGTCGAAGCGGACGGTGGGACCGGAGATACGGTCCGTGGCGGGATAGCCGTCGGTCAGCGCCAGCCTGGCGCCGCCCGGCAGCCGGATGAAGCCCTCGGACGCGCCGGGCGCGCGGTCGCGGGTGACCTTGATGCCCGCCTCCTCGATCAGCTCCCGCAGCACGGCGCTGGGCCCGGCGAGCCCGGCGTGCACCCCGACCGCCTCAGGGGCCGGGCAGGCCTCGGCGGTGTGCGGCTCGGGCGCCGCCGCGCCCTCGGTGTGGTCGAACCAGCCGCGGCCCGTCTTGCGCCCCAGCAGCCCCGCCTGCACCAGGCGGCGCTGGGCCAGGGACGGGGTGAACTTCGGGGAGTGGAAGAAGCCCTCCCACACCGAGCGGGTCACCGCCTCGTTCACGTCCTGGCCGATGAGGTCCATCAGCTCGAAGGGCCCCATCCGGAAGCCGAAGGACTCGCGCAGTACGGCGTCGATGGTGGCGGGGTCGGCGGCCCGCTCCTCATACAGGCGCAGGGCCTCGGCGTAGAAGGGGCGGGCGATGCGGTTGACGATGAAGCCGGGGGTGTCGGCGCTGCGTACGGGCGTCTTTCCCCAGGCCACGGCGGTGTCGTAGGCGGCGGTGGCCGTGGCGTCGTCCGTGGCGAAGCCGCTGACGACCTCGACCAGGGGGAGCAGCGGCGCGGGGTTGAAGAAGTGCAGCCCGACGAAGCGGCCGGGGTGGCGCAGGGCTCCGGCGACGGCGGTCACCGAGAGGGAGGAGGTGTTGGTCGCCAGCAGGCAGTCTTGGGAGACGGCCTCCTCCAGGGCGGTGAACAGCTCCTGTTTGGCGGTCAGTTCCTCCGCGATCGCCTCGACGGCCAAGGAGGCGTCGGAGAGTTCGGCGAGGGCGGCGGCGGGGGCGAGGCGGGCGCGCGCCGCGTCCCGCTCGTGCGCCGGGAGCCTTCCCTTGTCCACGAGGCGGTCCAGGCGGCGCCCGATCCCCTCGGCGGCCTCCTGGGCCCGGCCGGGGGCGGCGTCGTAGAGCCGTACGCGGTGTCCGGCGACCAGCGCGACCTGGGCGATTCCCTGCCCCATGGTGCCGGTGCCGACGACCGCGACGGTGCTGCCGGGCTCGATGGCTGTCATGGTCCTCGATCCTCCCCGAGAGAGTTGTCCACAGGTTCGCCGGATCCCCTTGCCCCGACCGATCGTTCGGTTACTCTAACTCCGTTGCCCCTCACGCTCCCAGCCCTGCTCGACGAGGAGTTGGTCATCCATGGCCGCCGAACTGACCGCAGCGCAATTGACCGAAAAGCACCGCCCGACGCTCGACAAGGCGCTGGAGGCCATCCGCACCCGCGAGTACTGGTCCCCGCACCCCGAGCACCCCAAGGCCTACGGCGAGAGCGCCGCGCCCGACGGGCTGGCGGCCTTCGAGGCGCTGCGCGGCACGCGCTTCGAGCTCGACCAGCCCGGCACGGACGACTGGACGGGCGCCGAAGTCTCCCCGTACGGCTTCGAGTTGGGCATCAGCTACCCGCATCCGGACGCCGATGTGCTGCTGCCGGCGATGCGCGCGGCGATGCCCGCCTGGCGGGACGCCGGGCCCGAGGCGCGGGCCGCGGCCTGCCTGGAGATCCTGGCGCGGATCAGCGCGCGCACCCATGAGTTCGCGCAGGCCGTGATGCACACCAGCGGCCAGGCGTTCATGATGGCCTTCCAGGCCGGCGGGCCGCACGCCCAGGACCGGGGCCTGGAGGCGGTGGCGTACGCCTACGCCGAGCAGGTGCGCACGCCCCGGCAGACCACCTGGTCCAAGCCGCAGGGCAAGCGGGACCCGCTGGAGCTGTCCAAGTCCTTCAAGGCCGTCCCGCGCGGCGTGGCCCTGGTCATCGGCTGCAACACCTTCCCCACCTGGAACGGCTACCCCGGCCTGTTCGCGTCCCTGGCCACCGGCAACGCCGTCCTGGTCAAGCCGCATCCGCGGGCCGTGCTGCCGCTGGCGCTGACCGTCAAGGTGGCGCGCGAGGTGCTGGCCGAGGCGGGCTTCGACCCCAACCTGGTGGCGCTGGCCGTGGACCGCCCCGACGAGGGCCTGGCCAAGACCCTGGCCGTGCGCCCCGAGATCCGCGTGATCGACTACACCGGCTCCACCGCCTTCGGCGACTGGCTGGAGGACAACGCCCGCCAGGCGCAGGTCTTCACCGAGAAGGCCGGGGTCAACACCGTCGTCATCGACTCCACCGACGACTACAAGGGCATGCTCGCCAACCTGGCCTTCTCCCTGTCCCTGTACAGCGGCCAGATGTGCACCACCCCGCAGAACCTCCTCATCCCCCGCGACGGCATCGCCACCGACGCCGGTGCCAAGTCCTACGACGAGGTGGTCGCCGACCTGGCGGGCGCGGTCGGCGGGCTGCTGGGCGATGACGCGCGGGCCAACGCGCTGCTCGGCGCGATCGTCAACCCGCAGGTCAGCGAGCGCATCGCGGCGGCCTCCGGGCTGGGCGAAGTCGCCCTGCCCTCACGGGAGGTGGCCAACCCCGACTTCCCCGGCGCCACCGTGCGCACCCCCGTCATCGTCAAGCTGGACGGCGCCAAGCCGGACGCCGAGGCGGCCTATATGTCCGAGTGCTTCGGGCCGGTGTCCTTCGCGGTGGCCGTCGACTCGGCGGCCGAGGCGGTGGAGCTGCTCAAGCGCACCGTGCGGGACAAGGGCGCGATGACGGTCGGCGCGTACACCACCTCGCCCGAGGTGGAGCGCCTGGTGGAGGAGGCCTGCTTCCAGGAGCCGGCCCAGCTCTCGCTGAATCTGACCGGCGGGGTCTATGTGAACCAGACCGCGGCGTTCTCCGACTTCCACGGCTCGGGCGGCAACCCCGCGGCCAACGCGGCGCTGTGCGACGGGGCGTTCGTGGCGAGCCGCTTCAGGACGGTGGAGGTGCGCAGGCCCGTCTGAAGCACCCCATCAGGGGCGCGGGGAAGTGCGCGAGCAGCCACGGGCGGCCCGCAGTGAAGCGCCCGCTCAGCCCGGCAGTGTGACTCCGGGCCGGGCGGGCGCACCCCGCGACATCCAGTGGAAAAGCCCCATGGCCACGCTGGTGGCCAGATTGAAGCTGGACACATTCGGCCGCATCGGCACCGCCACCAACTCGGTCGCGCGCTCGCGCAGTTGGGGAGAGATTCCCTGCCGCTCGGAGCCGAAGGCCAGCACCGCGTCGTCGGGCAGGGTCACCGAGCGGATGTCCCTGCCTTCCGGGTCCAGCGCGTAGACGGGCCCTGGCGGCAACTCCTCCAGGGCCACCCGCTCCACGGCGCTGGCGAAGTGCAGCCCGGCGCTGCCGCGCACCACGGTGGGGTGCCAGGGGTCCAGGGTGCCGGTGGTGATGACGCCGGTCGCGCCGAAGCCCGCGGCCAGCCGTACGACCGCGCCGACATTGCCCAGGTTGCGGGGGTTCTCCAGCAGCACCACGGGCGCGGTGCGGGGCCGCCGCGCAAGGGCGGCCAGGTTGGCGGCGGCGCTCGGCCGCAGCGCCAGCGCCGCGACGCCGGTGGGGTGTCCCCTGGGCACCAGCGCGCGCATCGCCTCCGCCGGCACCTGCACGGCCAGCTCTGCCAGGGACCCGGTGGTGTCCTGTGCGAGCTCCTCGGCCAGCGCCAGCAGCGCGGCCTTGTCGCCGGTGACGACATGCCGTACGTCCCCGCCGAAGCGCAGGGCGTGCTTGAGCGCGTGGAAGCCGTCCAGCAGCACCGCGTCCGGGCGCAGCGCCAGCTCGCGCCAGTCACGCAGAAGGCCGTCGACCGTGTCGTTCCCGTTCATGACCCCTACTATCCCAACCGCCCCGGACGCCCGGGGCGGCTCTCCCGCCGCGCGGCCCTCATGGGCCGCGCTCAGCCCACGAGTGCCTGGCCGCCGCCGGACTGCGGGTGCGGGGCCGCGGGCAGAGGAGGTGGCTGCGTACCGGCCTCGGTGCCGCCCGTCCCGGCGGTGGGCCCGGAGCGCCTGCCCAGCCGGCGGCGCGCGGCCGTGAGGCGGCCGCCCAGCCACTGCAGGAAGTTCGTCGGCAGGAAGACGGCGTCCGCGGCGATCATCGCGAGGGAGAAGAAGGGCAGGCCCAGCAGGAACGCGATCGAGAGGTGTTCACAGATCATCACGGCCAGCAGGACGTTCTTCAGACGCCGGTTGAAGAGTGTGAAGGGGAACGCCACCTGCACGATGACCGTGCCGTACGTGATCAGCATGACCATCAGGCCGCTGTCGCCCAGCAGCCTGGACAGCTCGGGCCAGGGCGAGAAGTAGTCCAGGTGCATCGGGTAGTACACAGCGGTGCCGTCCTGCCAGCGCGAACCCTGGATCTTGTACCAGCCGGCGGTGGCGTAGATCAGGCACACCTCGACGATGATCACCAGCAGGGCGCCGTTGTGCACGAGTTTGGCGACGGTGTCCAAAACGAGGCGCGGCTCGCCCGCTCCGTAGCGCCCAGCCAGCCACCAGGCGGCGTGCGCGCCCCACAGGAGCCACAGCGCCAGGCCCCAGCCCACGTACGGCAGGGGGCCGTTGCCGAACCAGCCGAGCCCGTAGAGCCCGAAGAGCTGGGCGGCGGCCAGGGCCAGGCCCAGCACCGCCCACAGGACCACGCCGGTCACATCGCGGCGCGGGGCATTCCCGCCCTGCGCGGCCGCCCGCTTCGCGCGCCGCGCGTCCAGCGACCACACCTGGCCGCAGCGGGTCAGCACCAGGTACATCGACATCAGGTGGATGACGTTGTCGCCGCCGTCACCGATGAAGATGCTGCGGTTCTGCAGCGAGAGCACGCCGACCATGAACAGCACGGACATGGTGCGGGTGCGCCAGCCCAGCATCAGCAGCGCGCTGGAGGCGATGGCCAGGAGGTAGACGAACTCGAACCAGCCGCGGGATCCGGACCAGGCCAGCACGGAGAAGGCGTGGTTGTCGTCCAGCAGCCGGCGTGCCATGTCCAGGCCCCAGGGGCTGCCGGGCCCGTACAGCTCGTCGCGGTGGGGCCACTCGCGCAGCAGGAAGAACAGCCAGGTGGCGGCGAAGCCGATGCGGATGACGGCGGTCTGGTACGGGGCCAGGGCCCGGCCGCAGACGCGCGCGAAGCCGCGGCCTATGGCGCGCTCTATACGGGTCTCGTCGGTGGCGGGCGCGCGGCGGGCCCCGTGGGTGGGGGCCTCGGGGGCGGGTGGCTGCGCGGCGGGCGGCTCGGGGGCGGCGGGCTGCTGTCCGGCGGGAGGCTGCGAGGCGGGCGACCGTCCGGCGGGAGGCTGCGAGGCGGGCGGCTGCGTGGTCACTTGATCTTCGCCCCCTCGGGCAGGTCACCGGCGCTCAGCTGCCACCAGGGCAGTACGCGGTACACGGGCTTGGTGCTGATCTTCTCGTTGCTCCAGGGCGGCGGCGCCACGGCCGTGGTCTGCGAGCGGAACTGGATCCGCTCGACCGCGCCCTGGGCCGCCCACTGCGCGCCCATCCGCTGCACGGCGATACGGCGGATGTAGCGCTCGGAGAGCTCACCGCGCATTCCGCTGGGGCGGTCCTGGGCGTCGTGGGAGTTGAGGTAGAACTCCCAGCCGCGGCGCAGCTCGTTCTGCTGGGTGTGGCTGGGGACGAGGTTGTGCAGTATGTCCTGGCCGTCGCGGGCGCTCAGGTCGCTCCAGCCGGTGGTGCGCGGGCCGCCGCCGTCCTTGGGGCGCACCTCGGCGCGTACCTGGACGGCGATGTTCTGCTGCAGCGGGTTGGGCGCGAACAGCTTCCAGTTCTGCTCGTACTCGGGGTAGATGTAGTCGCCGATCGCGGCGCCGTACTGCTTGGAGAGCGTGTTGGACGGCGCGACGTGCAGGAACACCATGCCGATGTGGATGGCGGCGGCCAGTGCCACGGCTCCGGCCGCGACCGCTATGACGATCCGCGAGGGCAGCGAGAGCGCGGCCGTTGGCCGCGTTTCGTCCCCGTATGACTGCATTCCTGCCCCGTTCCCAGTTCCCAGGCGGCTTCACTCCGCCCCGGAACCGTACCCACACCACACCAGTGGGCACAGTCGTCCCCGGGTTATCCACAGGCTTGACACCCGGCGGGCACCCGACCCACCATTGAACCGAACGATCGGTCGGTAGGGAGCGAGGGGGCACCACATGACGACGATCGCGCCGGGCAGCCGGGCCCACGAAGAGATCGCCGGGGCCGCGGACCTCGCAGGAGCCTTCGAGGCCACCGTCGCCGCGGACGAGCGCATCGAGCCACGCGACTGGATGCCGGAGGAATACCGCTCCTCACTGGTGCGGCAGATAGCGCAGCACGCCCACTCCGAGATCATCGGCATGCAGCCGGAGGCCAACTGGATCACCCGCGCCCCCTCCCTGCGCCGCAAGGCCATCCTGATGGCCAAGGTCCAGGACGAGGCGGGCCACGGCCTCTACCTCTACAGCGCCGCCGAGACCCTGGGCACCGGCCGCGAGGAGCTGCTCGACAAGCTGCACGCCGGCCGCCAGAAGTACTCCTCGATCTTCAACTACCCCACCCTGACCTGGGCCGACGTCGGCGCCATCGGATGGCTGGTGGACGGCGCCGCCATCACCAACCAGGTGCCGCTGTGCCGCTGCTCCTACGGCCCCTACGCCCGCGCCATGGTCCGTATCTGCAAGGAGGAGTCCTTCCACCAGCGCCAGGGCTACGAGCTCCTGCTGGCCCTGAGCCGGGGCACCCAAGCCCAGCACGCCATGGCCCAGGACGCCGTCGACCGGTGGTGGTGGCCCTCCCTGATGATGTTCGGCCCGCCGGACGACGAATCCGCCCACTCCGCCCAGTCCATGGCCTGGAAGATCAAGCGGCACTCCAACGACGAATTGCGCCAGCGCTTCGTGGACATCTGCGTCCCCCAGGCCGAGACCCTAGGCCTGAAGCTGCCCGACCCGGACCTGAAGTGGAACCAGGAGCGCGGCCACCACGACTTCGGCCCCATCGACTGGGAGGAGTTCCGCGCGGTGCTCAAGGGCAACGGCCCCTGCAACGAACAGCGCCTGACCCAGCGCAGGAAGGCCCACGAGGACGGCGCCTGGGTACGCGAGGCGGCCGCCGCGTACGCGACCAAGCACAGCGGCACACAAGGAGAGGCAGCGGCATGAGCAACAGCACACCGGACTGGCCGCTGTGGGAAGTCTTCGTCCGCAGCCGGCGCGGCCTGTCCCACACCCACGCCGGCAGCCTGCACGCCCCCGACGCCGAAATGGCCCTGCGCAACGCCCGCGACCTCTACACCCGCCGCTCCGAAGGCGTCTCGATCTGGGTGGTGCCCTCCAGTGAGGTCACCGCCTCCTCCCCGGACGAGAAGGACCCCTTCTTCGAGCCCGCCGCCGACAAGCCCTACCGCCACCCCACCTTCTACGACATCCCCGAGGGGGTGCGGCACCTGTGACCCAGGCAGCAGGCGAGCCGTCCACGGCGGCAGCGGCCCTCGCGCTCGGCGACGACGCCCTGATCCTGTCCCACCGGCTGGGGGAGTGGGCGGGCCACGCCCCCGTCCTGGAGGAGGAAGTCGCGCTCGCCAACATCGCGCTGGACCTGCTCGGCCAGGCCCGCGTCCTGCTCTCCCTGGCGGGCGACGAGGACGAACTGGCCTATCTGCGCGAGGAGCGCGCCTTTCGCAACGTCCAGCTCGTCGAACAGCCCAACGGCGACTTCGCCCACACCATCGCCCGCCAGCTCTACTTCTCCGTCTACCAAGAACTCCTCTACGGACAACTCTCCGAGTCCGAGGGCGAGTTGGCCCCCTTGGCGGCCAAAGCGGTCAAGGAGGTCGCCTACCACCGCGACCACGCCGAGCACTGGACCCTGCGCCTGGGCGACGGCACCGACGAGAGCCGCCAGCGCATGCAGCGCGGCCTGGACGCGCTCTGGCGGTTCACCGACGAGCTGTTCGCACCAGTCCAGGGGCTGGACGTGGACCGGGCGGCCCTGCGCAGCGGCTGGACCTGGCGCATCACCGACGTACTGGAGCGCGCCACCCTCACCGTCCCGCAAGGCCCGCAGCGCGGCGGCTGGAGCGCGGGCGCCGGGCGGCAGGGCCTGCACACCGAGCCCTTCGGCAGGATGCTCGCCGAGATGCAGCACCTGCACCGCAGCCACCCGGGGGCCACATGGTGACCACCACGCCGCTGGAGGAGGAGCTGCGCCGCCTGGCCGGCGCCGTCCCCGACCCCGAGCTGCCAGTACTGACCCTGGCCGACCTGGGCGTACTGCGCGGGCTGCAGATCGTGGCACCCGGCCGGGTGGAGGTCCAGCTCACCCCCACCTACACCGGCTGCCCCGCCATCGAGACCATGTCCGCCGACATAGAGCGCGTCCTGCACGAGAACGGCATGGCCGAGGTCGAGGTCCGCACCGTCCTCTCGCCGCCCTGGACGACGGACGACATCAGCGCCGAAGGCCGCAGAAAACTCACCGAGTTCGGCATCGCTCCACCGCGCACCACCGCTCAACGAGGCGGGCCCGTGACGGTGTCCCTGGGACCCACCCGGCGGGCGGACGCCGCGGAGACGACGGACGAACCGGTGCGCTGCCCGCACTGCGGATCGGCCGACACCACCCTGCTGAGCCGCTTCTCCTCCACCGCCTGCAAGGCGCTGCGCCGCTGCGAGTCCTGCCGCGAACCCTTCGACCACTTCAAGGAGTTGTGATGTTCCACCCGCTCCAGGTCCGCGCGGTCGAGCGGCTCACGGACGACGCGGTGGCCGTCACCTTCACCGTGCCGCCCGAGCTGCGCGAGACCTTCCGGCACACCCCCGGCCAGCACATCGCGGTGCGCCGGGTGGTGGACGGACAAGAGATCCGGCGCACGTACTCCATCTGCGCCCCGGCCCAGGACGACCCCGTACTGCGCGTGGGCATCCGGCTGGTCCAGGACGGCGCGTTCTCCACCTACGCCCTCAAGGAGCTCACCGCCGGGGACACCGTCGAGGTCATGGCACCCGCGGGCCGGTTCGTACTGGAGCCCGAGCCCGGCCACTTCGTGGGCATCGTCGGCGGCAGCGGCATCACCCCCGTCCTCTCCATCGCCGCCACCCTCCTGGCGCGGCAGACAGATGCCCGTTTCTGCCTGGTGCGCAGCGACCGTACGGCGGCCTCGACGATGTTCCTGGAGGAGGTCGCCGACCTCAAGGACCGCTACCCCGACCGCTTCCAGCTGATCACCGTGCTCTCCCGCGAGGAGCAGCAGGCCGGGCTGCCCTCCGGGCGGCTGGACCAGGAGCGGCTGCGCTCGCTGCTCCCCGCGCTGCTGCCGGTGGGCTCGGTGGACGGCTGGTTCCTGTGCGGCCCCCATGGACTGGTGCAGGGCGCTGAGCGGGCACTGCGCGCGCTGGAGGTTCCGCGCTCCCGTATCCACCAGGAGATCTTCCACGTCGACAGCGGCCCGGCGAGCGGCCCCGCCCTGCCCTCCGTCACGGCGCCCGCGCACAGCACCGTCACCGCGACGCTGGACGGCCGCTCGGGCAACTGGCCCGTTCAGGAGGGCGAATCGCTGCTGGAGACGGTGCTGCGCAACCGCGCGGACGCGCCGTACGCCTGCAAGGGCGGGGTGTGCGGCACCTGCCGCGCCTTCCTGGTGTCCGGCGAGATACGCATGGACCGCAACTTCGCGCTGGAGGAGGAAGAGGTCCAGGCGGGCTATGTGCTGGCCTGCCAGTCGCATCCGGTGACCGAGCGGGTGGAGCTGGACTTCGACCGGTGAGGGAGGGCCGGCGCGTGGAGGCAGAGCGGGTGTGAGCGCACCCGCCCATTCCAAATTCCTGGAACCTGTTCTACCTTGACGGTTCGTCAGATCCACCGGCCCCCGGACCGGGCGGAGCGAACGCGGCGCGCGGGAGGACAGCACAGTGGACTTCACCTTCACCGAGGAACAGCAGGCCGCCGTCGAAGCGGCGAAGGCCGTCTTCTCCGGGGTCGCGCCCGACAGCGTGCCCAGCCCCGCGCACAGCACGAAGGCCGTCGCCGACGACTTCGACCGGCCCCTGTGGCAGCGGCTGGCCCGCGCCGACCTGCTGAGCCTGCCGATCGCGCCCGAGCACGGCGGCGCCGGACTGGACCCCATCGCCCTGTGCCTGGTCCTGCGCGAGTCGGCCAAGGTCCTGGCCCGGGTCCCGCTCCTGGAGCACAGCGCCGCAGCACTGGCCGTACAGACCTATGGCGAAGGGGAGTTGAGGTCGCGGATGCTGCCCGCCGTCGGCCGCGGCGAGCTGGTCCTGACCGTCGCCTCCAGCGGGCGCACAGGACACGACCCGGCCGAACTCGCCGTGGACGCCCACCAAGAGGGCGCCCTCTGCGTCCTGGACGGCGTCCAGAGCGCGGTGCCCTGGGCCCATGGCGCCGACCGCATCCTGATCCCCGCCCACAGCGGCGACGGCCGCAGCCTGGTGGCCCTCGTCCCCCGCGACCACGAAGGCGTCACCCTGGAGGAGCAGGTCTCCACCAGCGGGGAGCGCTATGCGCAGGTCCGGCTGGACTCCGTACGCATCCCCGCCGACGAAACGCTCACGCACCCCGAGGCCTGGGAGTTCCTACGGCATCTTCTGACGGTGGGGACCTGTGCGCTGGCGCTGGGCCTTGGCGACGGAGTGCTCGCCATGACCAGCGAATACACCGGAAAGCGGGAGCAGTTCGGCCACCCGGTCGCCACGTTCCAGGCAGTCGCCGTGCAGACCGCCGACCGCTATATCGACCTGCGCGCCATGGAGGCCACCCTGTGGCAGGCCGCCTGGCGCATCAGCGAGCGGGCGGGCGGCGCGCTGCCGCCCGCAGGGGACGTGGCCGTCGCCAAGATCTGGGCCTCGGACGGCGTGCGACGCGTCGTACAGACCGCGCAGCACCTGCACGGCGGCTTCGGCGCGGACATCGACTACCCCCTGCACCGCTACCACGCCTGGGCCAAGCAGCTGGAGCTCTCCCTGGGCCCGGCGGCGGCCCACGAGGAGGCACTCGGCGACCTGCTGGCCGCGCATCCGCTGGGGTGAGCGGGCGGGGCGGCCTTCGTGCGGGGCGTACAGGGGGTGTGCGGGGGTATGCAGGAGGTGTGCAGGGGGCGTACGGGAAAGCCGTACGGGAAGGCCGTACGGGGGATTCGTCCTCAGATGACCGTTCCGGCGCCGCCGCGGCCGTCCGTCACCGGGCGTCCCGCGGCCTCCCAGGCCTGCATGCCGCCGTCGACGTTCACCGCGTCGACGCCCTGCTGGATCAAGTACTGCGCGACCTGCGCGGAGCGGCCGCCGACCCGGCAGAGTACATAGACCTTGCCGTCCTGCGGCGCCTTGTCCGTCAACTCCCCGTAGCGGGCGACGAATTCACTCATCGGGATGTGCAGCGCGCCCTCGGCGTGCCCCGCCTCCCACTCGTCGTCCTCCCGTACGTCCAGGAGGAAGTCCTCGGGCGTGAGAGCGTCGACACCGACCGTGGGCAGAGAACCAAAATGCATGGGAACGACGCTACCCGACCAGCTGGGCGAGGTATGCCTCGCGTTCGGCGACATCCGCGAGCAGCTTCTCGGCGATCTCCTCGAGCAGCGCATCCGGGTCCTCGGGCGCCATCTTGATCATCGAGCCGATCGCGCTGTCCTCCAGCTCGGCGGCGACGGCGGCGAGGAGTTCCTTGCGCTCGGCCAGCCACTCCAGGCGCGCGTACAGCTCCTCGCTCGCGCTGAGCTGCGGCTCCTGCGGCGCGGGCCCGGCCTCCCACTCCTGGGCCAACTCCCGCAGCAGCGCCTCGTTACCGGCCGCGTAGGCGGCGTTGACCCGCACGATGAACGCGTCCCGCCGCCCCCGCTCCGCCTCGTCACGGGCCAGGTCGGGGTGGGCCTTGCGCACCAGCTCCCGGTAGACGCGGCGGGCCTCCTCGCTCGGCCGTACCTTCTGCGGCGGCTGCACCGGCTGCTCGGTCAGCATCGACTGCGCCTCGGGGAAGATCCCCTCCGAGCCCATCCAGCCGTGGAAGAGCTCCTCCACATTCGGCATCGGCAGCACCGCGGCCCTGGCCTCGCGCGCCTTGCGCAGGTCCTCGGGGGCGCCGGTACGGGCCGCGACCGCCTCGGCGATCTGCGCGTCCAGCTCGTCCAGCCGCGCGTACATGGGGCCCAGGCGCTGGTGGTGCAGCCGAGAGAAGTTCTCCACCTCCACCCGGAAGGTCTCCACCGCGATCTCGAACTCGATCAGCGCCTGCTCCGCGGCGCGCACCGCCCGCGCCAGCCGTTCGGTGGCGGCGGCCGGTGCCTCCTGGCCGTCCGGACCGCCGAGTCCGTCCTGGCTGCCCTGTGCATGGTCCGCTTGCGAGTTCGTCACCCGGCCACCCTACGGCCCGCCTCAGACCCCCGGCTCCGCGGCTATCCGCCCACCACGCACCGCCGCGGCCAGCTCCGCGTGATCGGCTTCCGTACGGTCCGCGTACGCCACCGCGAAGTCCGCGAGCGCCTCGTCCAGTTCCTCGTTCTTGCCGCAGTAACCGGCCAGCAGCCGCGGATCGGCACTGTGCGCATGTGCACGGGCCAGCAGGGCGCCCGTCATACGGGCGTAGTCGTCGAGCTGGTCGGCGGCCAGGGCTGTGGGGTCGACGCTGCCTTTACGGTTCCGGAACTGCCGTACCTGGAAGGGCCTCCCCTCCCCCTCCCCCCGCCCCACCCCGCCGCCACCATGCCCCGCCCCGGCCCCACCACCACGCCCACTCCCCGCTCCCGCTCCCACCCCGGCCCCGGCCTCGAACCCGGCCCCGCGCCCGTCGCCAGTCCTCTGCCCCGCCCCGTCGTACACCGTCGTCCAGCCCAGCAGGTTGTCGCTGACCACCTGTATTCGGCGCTGGCCGAGGACGATCCGGCGGCCTTCGTGGGTGGCCAGCGGTACCGCGAACCCGGCCTTTTCCACGTACGGCGTCAGAGCTGAGCCTCGGGCCTCCTTCACCTGGAGCACCAGCGGCTCCCCGCGGTGGTCCAGCAGCAGCACCACGTACGAGCGCAGGCCCACGCTCCCCGTGCCGACCACCCGGAACGCCACGTCGTGCACCGCATACCTGGCCAGCAGCGGCAGCCGGTCCTCGGGCAGCGTCTCCAGATATCCGGCGAGCGAGGCGACCACTGCCGCGGCTTCCGCGTCCGGAATGCGCCGCAGCACCGGCGGTGCGTCCACAAAGCGCCGACGGACGACCCCGCTGCCCGCTGCTTCCCCTGCCCCCTCTTCTCCTTCTTCTCCCTCTTCTCCCGCTTCCCCCGCTGCTCCCGTTGCCGGTATTTCCTCCGTCGACTTGGCCGCGAAGCGGGCGCTGGTGTTCTTGCGTGCCTTGGCCGCGACCCGTATCAGCGTGCCGAGCAGGTCACGGGCGTCGGTGTGCGAGACCAGTTCCTCGTCGGCTATCGCGTTCCAGGCGTCCGCCGCCGGCACCTTCGACAGCAGCCGCATCGTGCGCCGGTACGCGCCCGCCGCGTCCCGCGCCGCCTCGCGGCAGGTGTCCTCGTCGGCCCCCGCCTCACGCCCCGCCAGCACCAGCGAGGCCACCAGACGCTTCACATCCCACTCCCAGGGTCCGTGCAGCGTCTCGTCGAAGTCGTTGAGGTCAATGACCAGGCCGCCGCGCGCATCGCCGTACAGACCGAAGTTGGCGGCGTGGGCGTCGCCGCATATCTGCGCGCCTATGCCGGTCAGGGGCGTGGTCATCAGGTCGTACGCCATCAGTCCGGCCGCCCCGCGGAAGAAGGCGAAGGGCGAGGCGGACATCCGGCCGACCCGGATCGGCGTCAGCTCCGACAGCCGCCCGGCGTTGGACTCCTGGACCGCCTCCACCGCCCCCGGACGCCCGGCACCGATCGTCAACTGCCCCTGCGCGGCACGCGGAACCCGTTCCCGCAGCTGCTTGCCGACCTGCTTCGGCGACGGCCCTCGCGCGCCCAGCTCCGCGAACCCCGGTACGTACGGCAACCGCGTCATGGCGGGCCACCTCCCCCTTCACCCCAGTGCACGTTCCCCGACCGGACCGAGGGGGCTTTCCCTCGCGTCCGGCGATCTGTCCATGACGGTACAGACAGGCCCCGCCGAGCGGCAGGGCCTGTGGATAACTCTGTACGGACGCTGCGCAGGGGTGGGAAGTCCCAGCTCAGACGCCTACGGACGACTCCATCTCCTCCTCGGCCGCCGCATCCTCCCCGGCCGCCGTGCTCTCCTCGGCCGCGGCGTCCGCCATGGGCACCCCGCCCTTCTCGCCGCCCGAGCCCGACGCGGTCAACGCGGTCGACGCACCCGACGCGCCGCTCGACGCACCCGACGCGGCCGACGCAGTCGCAGCAACTCCCACAGCCGCCGTGGCCGCCGCAGTCCCCGCGGCCGCCGCCCCGCGCCGCCGACGCGTCTCCACCGCGCCCGCGACAGCCACCAGCGCCACGCCCGCCACCAGCCACAGCACCAGCGTCCACACGTGCCCGGACAGCGCATGGCCGCCGAAGTAGACGTGGCTGCGGGTGCCCTCGACGAAGCCCGCGCCGTTCCAGAAGGAGTGCAGCGCCGCGAAGAACCCGTTCTGCAGCTCCGGGCGGAAGACCCCGCCGGCGGAGGTGAAGTTGAGCATCACGAACAGCAGCATCACGCCGAGCGTGGTCCAGCGCTTGAGGAAGGTGTGCAGGCCCGTACCGATGAGCAGGATGCCCGCGGAGTACAGCAGCGCCATGCCCCACAGCCCCCACAGCCCGTGGTCCACCAGGTGGAAGACGGGCCCGGCGAAGAGCGCTCCGATGGCGCTGACCACCAGCGCCATGCCGGCCGCCACCATCGCCCGCAGCCGCATCGGCAGTGCGGCGCCCGCTGCCCCGATCACCGCGACCGAGGCGTACGAGCCAATGCTGATCGCCACCAGCAGGAAGAAGATGCCCTGCCCGGTCGGGTCGTCCGGGGACGTCGGCACCACATCGGTGACCTTCAGCGGAGCGCCCTGGTGCGCCGCGACGGGCGTGAAGATCTTCTGCACCACCGACGCGGTGGTGTCGGACCCGGCCGTCGCGACGATCAGCTCGGGTACGGGCTTGTCACCACCCGCCGGCCGGGAAGCCCCGGCCCGCTCACCGGCGCCACTTGCGCCACCCGCGCCACGCCCGTCCGCGTCCGCCACGTACGCGCCGAAGATCTCCTGCCGCTTCAGCTGCTGTACGGCCTCGTCCCGGCTGCCGACCGTACGGACCTCCAGGTCGCCCGCCGCCTTGTCGTTGATCGTCTGGGCCAGGACCTGTGCGGAGGGCCCGGAGCCGACCACCGCCACGGGAAGGTGGTGCGGTGCGGGGTGGGCGAACGCGCCCAGGTACGCCAGGCCCATGCCGACGCACATCAGCAGCGGGGTGATCAGGTGTGTCAGGACATGGCGCAGCGCGGCGGAGTTCTTGGCTCGCTGATCGGTCCGGTGATCGGTCCGGTGGTCCGCCCGGTGCTCGGTCCGGTGCTCGGTCCGGTGGTCAGAACGATGGTCGGGACGATGACGATGGTCCGAACTCATGGGGCAGCCTTCTCCAGCTCGTCGGCACGGTGACGCGGCTCAGTAGTTGGCTTATACAACTCTCAGCACACGTTGTACTATACAACCACTTCGAGGAAAGGCGACCCCTGTGGCCCACCGAGACGAGTCCGTCGAGACCATCCAGCAGGAGATGACGGCGTTCGCCCGTCGTGCCCGCGCCATCGCCGCGCGCATGCACCCCGAACTCTCGCTCGTCTCCTACACCCTGCTCGCCCACCTGGACGACCAGCAGGGATGCCGCGCCACCGACCTCGCGTCGCACTACATGCTGGACAAGTCCACGGTCAGCAGGCAGATCTCCGCGCTGGAGAGGCTCGGCTTCGTCGAGCGCCGGGTCGACCCGGACGACCACCGCGTCCAGGTGCTGCACCCCACACAGAAGGGCGCGCAGGTGCTCGCCAATGTGACCGCCAGCCGCCGCCAGGCCTTCCACCGGCGCCTCGCCGACTGGGACGAGGCCGACCTGGACCGCTTCGCGTCGTACCTACTGCGCTACAACGCCACCCAGGACGAACTCGGCTGACCCGCGGCCACCAGCACCCCTCAGTCTTGGGACCGGAAGTTCTCCGGGCACTGCCCGCCGTCGACGAGGTGGGTCTCCGCCCATCGCCCCAGCTCCTTGAGCGCGGGCTCCATCGCGAGGCCCGCCTTGGTGAGCCGGTAGGAGAC
This sequence comes from Streptomyces sp. UF-297, assembly GCF_058245575.1. Taxonomy (NCBI): domain Bacteria; kingdom Bacillati; phylum Actinomycetota; class Actinomycetes; order Kitasatosporales; family Streptomycetaceae; genus Streptomyces; species Streptomyces sp. UF-297. The sequence continues at coordinate 59,557 of NZ_JBSIBZ010000033.1, forward strand.
CCGCAGCGGAGGGCCGGGGTCCACTTCCCGTACGACCAGGCCGGCGCCCGCGAGTTCGGTGAGCCGGTCGGAGAGCATCCGCTCACTGATGCCCGGAATCGCCCGCCGCAGGTCGGAGAAGTGCACCGCCCCCGGCATCAGGGTGGCCACGATCAGGCCCGTCCAGCGCTTGCCCAGCAGCTCGAAGACGCGGGTCACGCCAGCGTCGACCCGCCTGCACGCCTCTTCACTGTGGTCAGCCATGCCCCCAGCGTACTGCTTTCTCGTTGGGTACTGCGAAAAAGTAAGTTGCTGTGCTATCTATAGGTGCATACGAAATTCAACTACCGCGTCGGGCCCGGCAACGATCCCGCGATGACACGAAGGACGACCCACCATGGCCACGCTCCTGCACATCGACACCTCCGTCACCGGCGACGCGTCCGCCTCCCGCGCCGTGACCGCCCTCTTCCGCAAGACCTGGGAGGAGCAGCATCCCGAGGGCACCGTCATCTACCGTGACCTGGCCGCCGACCCGCTGCCCCACCTCGACGCCGCCGGCGCCTCCGCCGGTTTCAGCGACCCCGCCACGCACACCCCCGAGCAGCAGGCCGCGTTCGCGATACGCACCCAGCTCGCCGAGGAGATCGAGCAGGCGGACGCCATCGTGATCGCCGCGCCGATGTACAACTACACGATCCCCTCCACCCTGAAGGCGTGGCTCGACCAGGTGATCATCATGGGGCGTACGGGAGTTCCCGTGCAGTCCGCCAAGGGCACCCCCGTCACCGTCGTGACCAGCCGCGGTGGTTCCTACGCCCCGGGCACCCCGCGGCACGGCTCCGACTACGTGCAGAACTACCTCGAGGCGATCCTGACCGACATGTTCGGCTTCGAGGTCGACTTCATCGTGCCGGAGCTGACCATGGCTCCGGTCAACCCGGGCATGGCCGAGCTGGTCCCGCTCTTCGAGGCCTCCCGCGAGAAGGCCCGCCAGGAGGCCGTGACCAAGGCCAAGGCCCTGGCCGAGCGCTTCTCCGCCTGACGCCCGCGCGGTGCGGCGCCCGGCCCGTTCCGGGCGCCGTCCGGCGCACCGAAGACGCCCTGCGCGCACCCGGCCCTGCGCACCGCCCGGCCGCTCAGGCCCCCAGCCCGGCGTCCCGTGCCAGCAGCGCCGCCTGCACCCTGTTCTCGCAGCCCAGCTTCGCAAGGATCCGGCTGACGTACGTCTTCACCGTCGCCTCGCTCATGTGGATGCGCTCGCCCGCGTCGGCGTTGGACAGCCCCTCCCCGAGCAGCGCCAGCACCTCCAACTCCCGCTCCGTGAGCGCCGACAGGCGCCTCCTCGCCTCCTCGCCGCGCCGCGCCAGGCGCCCGGCGGGACCGGCGCCCGCGGCCCCGGCGACCTGTGACGCCAGCAGGTCGGCCACGTGCCGGGTGGCCACCGGTGACATGTAGGCGTGGCCCGCCGCCGCGGCCCGTACCGCCTGGATCAGCTCCCCCGGCGCCGAGTCCTTCAGCAGAAAGCCCGCACTGCCCTCGCCCAGCGCGCGCAGTACGTTCTCGCGCTCGCCGAAGGTGGTCAGGATCAGCGCCCGTACGCCGGGCACGGTCCGGCGCAGCTCCGCCAGCGCCGAGAGCCCGTCCAGCACCGGCATCTGGATGTCCAGCAGCACCACGTCCGCGGCATGCCGGCGCGCGGCGTCCACCGCCTCGCGGCCGTTGCCCGCCTCCGCCACCACCTCGATGTCCTCGGCGGAGGTGAGGATCATGCGGATTCCGGCCCTGATCAGCGGCTCGTCGTCAGCGACGATCACTCTGATCACAGCGGCCCCCGCGCCCTCCTCGTTCCCCGTACGGGGCTCCTCGCTCACGCGCACTCCCCGTTCACACGCACTCCCACACGGGCGCGGCCATTGGTACGTACGGACACCGCGCCATCATCCCCGACTCCGCCCCCGGTCACCCGCCCCTCACCATGCCCCGTTCCCCGCGCGGTCAGATCTTCGCCTCGAAGGTCTTCTTCTCCACGAGCCTGCCGTCGCGGAAACAGAAGCGGTACGCCGTCTCGGTCTCCCAGCCGACCTCCGGCTCGGTCGAGGAGAACGTCTCGCAGTCCGCCCCCGCCGGCAGCTTCGGCCCCTTCTCGTTCATGTCCTCGTTCATGAAGGACCCCTTCGGCAGCCGGGCACGCACCTCGTGTTCGGGCTGCCCGATGCGCACCGACTCGTACAGCTGCGGCGAGACGGACGACTGCCGCGCGGCCCCGAGCAGTGCGACGAACCCCCAGGCGGCCAGCAGCCCCAGCCCCAGCACCACGCCCACCGCCAGGCCGCACCCCATGCCGAAGCCGCCGCGCTTCTCCTGGCCGGTGCCCGGGCGGGCGGGGGCCTCCAGCAGCGACCGCGGCGACCAGTCCATGACCGGCGCCCCGGCCGCGCCCCCGGCCCGTACCTCACCACCGGCCCCCGCGCCGTCGCCGGCGCCGCTGCGCACCTCGACGCGGGTCGGTGAGGAGGACGCGAGGTCGTCCGCGCCGTCCGCGGCGGACGCCGCGCCCCAGCTCCCGGCGGGCCCGTACGGCAGGACGCCCGCGAGCCGGAACCCGCCGTCCACCGTCCGCCCGCTGTGCACCATCCCGCCCACCAGACGGGCCCGCTCCCGCAGCCCGGTCAGCCCCTGGCCGCCGCTGATCGCCGGTCCGCCCGCCAACACCCCGGCGGGGACGGGGCCGTTGACGACCTCCACCAGCAGCGAGTCGGGTTCATAGCGCAGTGCGACCGTGACGGGCGCGCCCGTCGCGTGCTTGTGCGCGTTGGTCAGTCCCTCCTGCACGATGCGGTACGCGGCGCGGTCCGCGGCCGGCGGCAGGGGCCGCGGCTCTCCGGAGCGCACCAGCTGTATTCGGGTGCCGACGCCGCGCGAGCTCTCGATCAGCCCGTCGACCAGCGCCACCCCGCGCTGCCCCGCCCCCGGCTCGCCCTGGGCGGGGACGCTCTGCTCGCGTTCGTCGTGCAACAGCCCGACCACCTCGCGCAGTTCGCGCATCGCGGCCACCGAGGCGTCCCGCAGGACCCCGACCGCCTCCCGCTGCCGCCCGCTGAGCTGCGGGTCGACCTCCAGCGCGCCGGTGTGCACGGATATCAGCGTGAGCTGATGACCCAGGCTGTCGTGCATGTCCTGCGCGATGCGCTGGCGCTCGCGCAGCTGTGTCTGCCGGGCGATCATCGCGTTCTCCCGCAGCAGCTGGGTGCGCTGGGCGTGCAGCGTCTCCAGCAGGGTGCGGCGCTGCGCCCAGTAGCGGCCGGCGATGCCGGGCATCACCACGACCGCGACGAACAGCGCGACCATGGACACCGCCAGCCCCGGCGAGACCTTCGGCAGGTCCCACAGCAGGGGGAGCACCGCGCCCAGCACCAGCGACACCCCGAACACCGCCAGTGCCCGGCCCACCCCGTGGATCCGGCGGCCCGCCGACCAGCCCGCGACGATCAGCACACCCCACATGCCACCAACCACGACGCTGACCGCCGAGGAGAGGAGCAGGACCGTGCCGGGCAGGGCCCGGCGCAGCGGCGAGACCACCATCACGCCCAGCGCCACCGTCCACGTCCGCAGATCGCTGCTGTGCTGCAGCTGCTCCACGCCCACGGCCAGCAGCCCGAGCAGCAGGGAGAGCATCGCCTCGCCGACGATGCGGTGCAGCGGCCACTGCCCCGTCCCCGTCAGCTGCCGCCATGTGCCGCGGCTCCATGCCCGTACCTTCGCTGTCACCTTCACGCGCACAGCGTAGGAAGATCCGTGCCCTTCGCGCGTCCATCGTTCGTCGCTACTGTCCGCAACGAAAGTAGCCCTCTCAGGCCTCCCGGGCCGCGCCCCGGCCGCTCGCCGGGTTCCGTCACCGTACGGAGCGTCACGACGAGGGCGGCCGCAGGCGGGCCCGGCAACGGCCCTCTGCCCCGGGCCCTATGTGCCTGCCCGCGCGCCTTTGGGCGCCCGCCCCAGGAGGACCGCCGCCATCGCCCCCAGCGCGAGCGCGCCCCCGAGCCACATCACCGCGGATGTGCCCAGCCCGTCCGCGGTGCGCCCGCCGACCAGCGCGCCCAGCGCGATGGCCAGGTTGAACACGGCCACGAACAGCGCCGACGCCGCCTCCCGCGCCCCGGGAGCCGCCGCCATCAGCCACGACTGCGTGCCGACCGAGACGCCTCCGTACGCCAGCCCCCACACCACCAGCATCGCCGCCGCGCCCAGCACGCCCACCCCGAGGACCGGCACCAGCAGCACCGCCCCCGCCAATACAGCGCTGATCGCCAGCAGCGTCCCGCGCGGCGACCGGGCGGCCCGCGAACCGGACACGAAGTTGCCCAGGATCCCGGCGGCCCCGTAGACCAGCAGCAGCGTGCTGATCAGCGCCGATCCGACCCCGGAGACCTCCTCCAGTACGGGCCGTACATAGGTGTACGCGGCAAAGTGGCCGGTCACCAGCAGCAGCACCACGGCCAGACCGGTCAGCACCCGGGCGTCACGCAGCAGGCCCAGCACCCCGCTCAGCCGCACCGCGGCGTCGGCGGGCAGGGGCGGCAAAAGCAGCGCCATCGCGAGGGCCACCGCCAGGGACAGCGCCGCCGCGGAGGCGAACGCCGCGCGCCAGCCGCCCAGTTCGCCCGCCAGGATGCCCGCGGGCACGCCCAGTACGGACGCGACCGCGACACCGCTGAAGACCAGCGAGGTGGCCGGGCCCACCGACTCGCGGGGCACCAGCCGCACCGGCAGCCCGGCCGCGAGCGCCCACACACCGCCCATCCCCAGCCCCACCAGCACCCTGGCCACCAGCAGCACCGCGAAGTTCGGCGCACAGGCCGCCAGCAGGTTCGCCCCGGTCAGCAGCACCATCAGGGCGCACAGCACCAGCCGCCGGTCCAGCCGCCCCATCGCGAGCGTCAGCAGCGGCGCGGCCAGGGCAGCGACCAGCCCGGTGACCGTCATGGTCAGCCCGGCCATGCCATCGGTCACGCCCAGCGACGTGCCGATCGGTGTCAGCAGCCCCACCGGCAGCATCTCCGAGGTGACGACGGTGAACGTACCCGCCGCCACCGTCCCCACGGCCGCCCACCGCCCGCCCGCCGAGCCGGGCCGGACCCCGCCACCCGCTCCAGGCGGCGCTTCGGTCAACTCGCCTGCCCCACCGGACACTTCACTCACTGCTTCACCAGCTCTTGCCATGGCTCCAGCCAAGCCGCGGCCCGCCCCGGGAACAACGGCGATTCCCTCACCCTTCAATGAGCAGGCCTCATCAATCCGTACGCCCGCCCGACCAGCACCACCTGTCCGACCAGCACCACCCGCCCGACCAGCAGCACTCGCCCACTCAGCAGCACTCGCCCACTCAGCACCACCTGCCCGCCCGGCACGACTCGCCCGCCCAGCACCACACCGAGAGGACCCGCCCCATGGCCGGCCTGGAGATACGCGAACTGGAATGCTTCCTCGTCTTGTCCGAGGAACTGCACTTCGGCCGCACCGGCGAGCGTCTGTACGTCTCCCAGAGCCGCGTCAGCCAGCTCATCCGCTCCCTGGAGAGCCGCATCGGCGCCCGCCTGGTGGAGCGCACCAGCCGCCGCGTGCGGCTCACCCCGCTCGGCGAGGACTTCCTGTCCTCCCTGCGCCCCGCCTACGAAGCGCTGAGCAGCACCGTCGAGGCGGCCCGCACCGCCGCCCGCGGCTTCGAGGGCACGCTGCGCATCGGCTTCCAGGGCACGGCGTACGGCCGCACCATGGAGGCCATCACCACCTTCCAGGACCGGCACCCCCGCTGCACGATCGAGGTGTACGAGATCCCGCTGTGCGACCCCTTCGGCGCCGTGCACCGCCGCGAGGTCGACACCGCGGTGGTGCTGCTCCCGGTGGACGAGCCGGGCCTGGTCCTCGGCCCGGTCTTCTCCAAACAGCGCCAGACCCTCGCCGTCCACCACGGCCACCCGTACGCCACGCGCACGTCCCTGACCGCCGAGGACCTCGCCGGCTGCACCCTGATCGGCATCAACGGACCCGCGCCCGCCTACTGGCGCCGGGCCCAGGCCCCCGACCTCACGCCCGGCGGTGTCCCCGTTCCCAGCGGCCCGAGCGTCTCCACGCTCCAGGAGGGCCTGACCCTGGTCGCCGCCAACCGCGGCGCGATGCTGCTGTGCCACCCCACCGCGGAGTACCAGACCCGCAGCGACATCGCCTTCGTCCCCGTCGACGGCCTGCCCGACTCCGTCCTGGGCCTGGTCCGGCACCAGGACCACGACACCGCACTCCTGCGGGCCTTCTCCGCCACCGTCGCGGACGTGGCATAGGCGCGGAACTAACGAGGCACAGGCGCGCGGCAGAAGTGGCACCGGCAGCGAGGGCCGAGGGCCACCGGCCCGTACACAGGGCTCAGGCCGCCGCCTGCCAGCTGTTCGGCGCGTGAAAGCCCGCCTGCCGCTCCAGCCGCCGCCAGCGCGCGGTGCCGCCCGCCGGCCGGGCATCGCTCACCACCGTCCGGCGAGCGGAACGGGCCATCAGTACGGCAGCCAGCGCGGCCAGTTCCTCCGGCTCGGCATGCCCTCGTTCGATACGGAGCACGGGCCCCATGACGTCTTCAGCAACAGAAGGCATCAACTCTCCGATCACTGCAAAGGGTTGGCTACTGCGGTGGATTTCCGTGTTTCCGCGCGGGCAGATCCGCGTGCTTGCCGCGGAGCATCGCCAGCGAATCGATGAGCACCCGGCGGGTGTCGGCCGGATCGATGACGTCGTCGACCAGACCCCGCTCGGCCGCGTAATAGGGGTGCATCAGCTCGGACTTGTACTCCTTCACCATCCGCGCACGCATCGCCTCCGGATCGTCCGCCTTTGCGATCTGCTTGCGGAAAACGACCTGCGCCGCGCCCTCCGCGCCCATCACCGCGATCTCGTTCGCCGGCCAGGCATAGGTCAGATCCGCGCCGATGGACTGCGAATCCATGACGATGTACGCGCCGCCGTACGCCTTGCGCAGCACCACCGAGATCCGCGGCACGGTGGCATTGCAGTACGCGTACAGCAGCTTGGCGCCGTGCCGGATGATCCCGCCGTGCTCCTGTTCCACGCCCGGCAGAAAGCCCGGCACATCCAGCAGGGTCACCAGGGGAATATTGAAGGCATCACACATCTGCACGAAGCGGGCCGCCTTTTCGCTCGCCTCGATGTCCAGCACCCCGGCCAGCTGCATCGGCTGGTTCGCGACGATGCCGACCACCTCACCGTCCATCCGCGCCAGGGCGCACAGGACATTGGCGGCCCACCGCTCGTGGACCTGAAGGAATTCGCCGTCGTCGACGATCTCCTCGATGACCTGGCGCATGTCGTACGGGCGGTTGCCGTCGGCCGGCACCAGATCCAGCAGCCGCCGCCCGGCCCGGTCCGCCGGGTCCTCGCAGTGCACGGCAGGCGGATTCTGCCGGTTGTTCTGCGGCAGCAGCGACAGCAGATAGCGGACCTCCTCCAGACAGGTGCTCTCGTCGTCGTACGCGAAATGCGCCACTCCGGAGGTCTCGGCGTGCACATCCGCGCCGCCCAGCCCGTTCTGGGTGATCTGCGCCCCGGTCACCGCCCGCACCACATCGGGTCCGGTGATGAACATCTGCGAGGTGTCCCGCACCATGAAGACGAAATCGGTCAGGGCCGGGGAATAGGCGGCGCCGCCCGCGCACGGGCCGAGCATCACCGAGATCTGCGGAATGACGCCCGACGCACGGGTATTGCGCCGGAAGATACCGCCGTACCCGGCGAGCGCCACGACCCCTTCCTGGATACGGGCGCCCGCGCCGTCGTTCAACGACACCAGCGGAGCACCGGCCTTGAGGGCCATGTCCATCGTCTTGTGGATTTTCGCCGCGTGCGCCTCACCCAGCGCACCGCCGAATATGCGGAAGTCGTGCGCGTACACGAAGACCGTGCGCCCGTGGACCTCTCCCCAGCCGGTGATCACCCCATCCGTGTAAGGCCGTTTGTTCTCCAGGCCGAAACCGCTCGCGCGGTGCCGGCGCAGCGGCTCGATCTCACGGAAAGAGCCCTCGTCCAGCAGCAGTTCGATGCGCTCGCGGGCGGTGAGCTTCCCTTTGTCCCGCTGCGCCCGGGTGGCCCGCTCGCCGGGCCCCTGCCGGGCCAGGTCCTGTATCGCCCTCAGCCCGGCCACCTGCGTACGGATATCCACGGCCGACACCTCCCCTTTCCGCCCCTTTCCGCATCCGCGCGTTCGCGATCAGCCGCGCCACCCCAGATCCCGCCACAGCGCCTCCTCGACCGCACTCGGCGCCCGCTCCGAAACCAGCCGCTCGGGGTGCCACGACGGCGGCCCGGCCAAGGTGACGCCCGCCGTACCCGGCGCCTTTCGCCCGTATTCCTCCAAAGGCGAGTAGCCGGGTACGTACAGGGGCGTCACCCAGATTCCGCCGAGCGCGCTGAGACCGGGAACCAGCGACTTGCACAGGGCCAGGAACATCCCGGCCGTTCTGCGCGCCAGGAACACCGCTCTCCCTCCGGTTACCCGGCCTTGTATCCGATCGCCAGGCTGTCCGGCTGGCTCACGGCGCTGGTGCGCACCTTCTCGAAACCCGCCTCGGTGAGCCACTCGACGCATTCCGCCGAGGTGTATTCGCGGCCGCCGGAGGAGGTGAGCAGCATATTGAGGCTGCCGAGCAGGCTAAGGGGGGTGCCCTTGCGGTCGTCGTCGATCATGCGGTCGTAGACCAGCACCGCTCCGCCGGGATTCAGCGCCTTGAGGATGTGCCCGAGCAGGGCCTTGCGCTGCTCCAGGTCGAAGTAGTGCAGGATGTGCCCGACGATGAAGACATCGGCGCTGGGCAGCGGGTCGTTGAAGAAGTCGCCCGATGCGAAGCGGATGGATCCGGTGGCACCGAGCGTTGCGAGGTGTTCGGTGAAGAACGGCTCCATCTGCGGCAGGTCGAAACAGGTGGCGTCCAGGTGCGGATGCTCACGCAGCAGTGTCGCCGCCAGATTTCCGCGGGCCCCGCCCAGGTCGACGAAGGAGGAATAGTCCTTCCAGTCGAATCCCCTGGCCAGGCTCGCCGCCACACCGCCGTTGACGGCGTCCATGGCACCCAGGAAACTGCGGGCCGCGTCCTTGTCGCTGTACCCGTCGAAGAAGCTTCCCCCGCTGGGGACTTGTGCCTCACCCGTCTTCAGAGCCCGGGTCAGATTCTCCCACACGGGAAAGAGTTTCTTGTTGGCCAGATGCGCGTAACCCCCCACGTATCCGGGCTTGTTGCGGTCCAGATAGCGGTCGCTGGCGGCGCTGTTGCGGTAGATGTCACCCTCGCGCTCCAGCAGTTCCAGGGACACCAGCGCATCGAGGAAGTCATAGGCGCCGCGCGGATGCATGCCCACCTCCGCGCAGATTTCCCGGCCGGTCATCGGCTTGTTCGCCAGGACGGTGAAGATATCGAGTTCGACCGCGCTGATCAGCGCCCGCGAACCGTAGAACGCCATGGTCAGCCGCAGGATCTCGCCCGGCCCCCGGGACCCGGCACCATCGTTGTTCATGCACTCCTCTTCTCTCACAGCAAGGTGGGAATCGGTGGGAACAGGGCTACTTGGGCCGGCACTCCAGCATCGTCCAGTGGTATCCGGGGTCATTGACGAGCTCGAAGCCCGTACGGTCGAAGAGTTCCTCCCACTCGGCCAGCACCCGCTCCCGGCCGCCGAAGAGGACGAGCATGTCGATGTCGAGGAATTTGGCGTGGTCCCATTCGTTGGCCGGCGCCATCACCTGGTCGAAGACGAGCAGCGATGCCCCGCTGTCGCCGATGGTGCGGCGCACGCGGTGCAGCACCTCGACGACCTTGTCGTCCGACCAGTTGTGTAGAACTCCCTTGAACAGATAGGCGTTACAGCCCTCGGGGAGGGATTCCTCGAAGAAGTCGCCGGGTACGACGGTGACCCGGTCGGCGACGCCCGCGGCCTGGAGAACCGGCGGCGCCGAGGCGGCGACGCGGGGCAGATCCATCATCACGCCGGTCAGCTCGGGGTGGCGCTGCAGGACCTGGGCCAGGAACCAGCCGTCGCCGCCGCCCAGGTCGGCGATACGGGAGAAACGATTCAGCCGCATGGCGTCCAGGCCGTCCAGGACCAGCTGACGGCTCCAGTGCATCATGAAGCGCTCGAAGAACTCACCGGCCGCCGGCGTCTTCTCCAGGTGCTCGAAGAAGGACGCCCCGAAGACCTGGTCGAAGGCCGGGTCCCCGGTGCGGACGCTGTGCATGATCTCGTCGAACGGCCGCCAGGTGATGTCCATGTTGTTGTACTTCACCAGCGGCAGTACGCCCCCGGCGTTGTCCGAGCGCAGACCGTCCGACAGCGGGGTGCCGCGGAACGTACGGCCCGGCCCCTCCGCGAAGATCCCCACCGCGGCGGCGCCGCGCAGAATGCGGTAGAGGGACAGTTCGTGGGTGCCGGTCGCCTCGGCCAGCTCCGCGGCCGTACGCTCACCGTCGCCCACCAGGTCGGCGATCTTCAGCTCGACCAGGACATGGACGACACGCGCCAGCCGGCCGCCGCCGGCCAGCAGCAGGAGTTGCTGTGCGTGCAGATCGGCGGGCAGGCCCGCGCCGTGCCGACGGGTGTCCTGCGCGGGGTTGTCCACAGTTCCCATTGCGATACCAGTCCTTTTCCTCGGGCTTTGGCTTCGAGATAGGGCCAAGTGATTCGACTTCGGCTTCGGTTTCGGCCTTCAGCCCCTGGCCTTTTCCTCGATGAGATTCTTGATGTGGTCCATGTTGACCCGGGTGGCCTGGTTCAGACGTACGGTCATCGACTCGTCGTCGAAAGGAGCCCCGTCCTTCATGGAGAACTCCTGCACCCACCGCATTTCCGTACCGGATTCGGTCTCCCGATAGGTCCAGCACAGATTCATGTACTCAAAGGGACCGGTCTCGATCCGGTGCGCCGATACGGTTCGACGCTCCTTGTCCGGCTTGCGCAGGGACACCCACTCCCAGACCTTGCCGTCCTTGTCCGGCTTGGTCCTGAGCCGGAACTCGATCCCGTCCTCGTCGTGCCTCAGGATCTGTGTCTCGGCGTACTCCGAGAACAGCTCGGGCCAGGACTCCAGGTCGTTGGTCATGTCCCACACCAGGTCGATGGGGGCGTCGATCACCACCGAGTTGTCGGTCCGCGCTGCCATCAGGCGGCCTCCTTCCGCAGCTGCTCGTTGACGAGGTCGAGGGTCCTGCGCAGCGTTTCCATCTTTTCCTCGTCGATCACCACCCCGTGGTCCTGCTGGAGTTTCGCCGCTATCTCCAGCAGCGCGAGGGAGTCGTAACCCAGTTCCCCGTAAGGGACGTCGATGATGTCCGCGCTCAGGTCGAACTCGTCGGAGTCACCAGCGCACTCCTTCACGATGTCCACCAATTGCGCGAGATCGATCTCAGCCATAAGAAACCTCCGGCATTTCTCGTGTCGGACGGCACCGTTCCTGACGGCACCGATTCGGCCGCCGCCCTTTCGATACGGCACCGCGTCGGCCAGCACCGCGTCGGCCAACGCCCTTTCGACCAGCCCGCAAAGGAAAGGCTCACGCCACTTTCTGAACGACCATCGCCGAGTTGAACCCGCCGACCCCGCGGGCCACGACCAGCGCATTGCGCACCGCCATCTCGCGCGGTTCGCCCAGCACCAGATCCAGCGCGGGCCCGTTCGCCGCGGCACGGGTCCCGATGGTCGGCGGCACCACCCGGTCCCGGATGGACAGCAGCGCGCAGGCCAGATCCAGCGCGGCCCCGCCCGCGTACAGCCGTCCGGTCATCGTCTTGGGCGCGGTCACCGCCACCCCTGCGGGGCCGAAGACCTCGGCCAGCGCCTCGGCCTCGGCGCGGTCCGCCTCCGGGACCCCGGCGGCGTCCGCGAACACCACATCGATGTCCTGCGGCGCCACTTCGGCCCGCTCCAGCGCGTAACCGATGGCCCGCGCCAGCCCCGGCGGCCGGCCCGACCCCGGCCGGGGGTCGAAGGTGGCGGCGTGGCCGGCCAGGCGCCCGTAGACGGCGGCGTCGCGGTCCTGTGCGCTGCGCGCGCTCTCCACCACCAGGATCGCGCCGCCCTCGCCCGGTACGTACCCCGACGCCTCGGCGTCGAAGGGCAGATAGGCGCGCTGCGGGTCGTCCACCTGGCTCAGCAGCCCGTTGGGCATCTGCGCCACCAGCCCCCACGGGGACAGCGAGGCCTCGAAGCCGCCGGTCACGGCCGTGCGCAGGGTGCCGCCCGCCAGCAGCCGCGCGGTGTGCGCGGCCGCGTCCAGCGCGCCCGCCTGCTCGGAGACCAGCACCGAGCTGTGTCCGCGCATGCCGTTGCGGATGGTGATCTGGCCGGTGTTGACGGCGTAGAACCAGGCGAAGGACTGGTACGCGCTGACCCGTTCGGGCCCGATGCCCCACAGCTTCTGCAGCTCCCGCTGCCCGAACTCGAACCCGCCCGAGGCGCTCGCGGTGATGGCGCCCGTGCTGAACTCGTCCAGTTCGCCGGGCTCCACTCCGGCGTCGCTCAGTGCCCAGTCGGTGGCGGCCAGCGCGTGCTGGGTCATCCGGTCGGTCTGCGGCAGCAGCCGCTTGGGAAGGTGCTCGGCGGCGTCGAAGTCCAGCACCTCGCCGCCGACCCGTACGGGGTAGGAGGAGGCGTCGAAGCGCTGGATGGCAGCGATGCCGCTCTGCCCGGCGAGGGTGGCCTCCCAGAACTCCTTGGTGCCCACCCCGTTGGGGGCGCTCGCGCCCCCCCCCCCAGGCCGGTCACCACGGCGTCGTACCTGGTCATGAGGCGGCCCCCAGCGGCCTGCGGAGCACCGCCGCGCTCTGGAATCCGCCGAAGCCGCTGCCCACACTGAGCACCGTGTCCACCGCCGTCTCCCGTGCCACATTGGGCACGTAGTCCAGGTCGCACTCGGGGTCGGGGTCCTGGTAGTTGGCGGTCGGCGGGATCACCCCGTGCTCGATGGCGAGCGCCGAGGCGGCCAGCTCCAGGGAGCCGATCGCCCCCAGGGAGTGCCCGATCATCGATTTGATGGAGCTGACCGGCACCTCATAGGCGCGCCGGCCCAGGCTGCGCTTGAAGGCGGCCGTCTCGTGCCGGTCGTTCTGGCGGGTGCCCGAGCCATGGGCGTTGATGTAGTCCAACTCCCCTCCCGTACACCCGGCTTGGGCCATGGCCGCGTCGATGGCCTGCGACATCTCGCGCCCGTCGGGCCGCAGACCCGTCATGTGGTACGCGTTGCAGCGGGTGGCGAACCCGGCGAGTTCGGCGTAGATGCGGGCGCCGCGGCGGCGGGCCGCGCCCAGCTCCTCCAGGACGAAGACGGCCGCGCCCTCGCCCAGGACGAAGCCGTCCCGGTTGCGGTCGAAGGGCCGTGAGGCGTGCGCCGGGTCGTCGTTGTTGGCGGAGGTGGCCTTGATGGCGTCGAAGCACGCCACCGTGATCGGGGAGATCGGGGCGTCGGTGGCGCCGCCGATGACGACGTCGGCGCTGCCGTCGCGGATGAGGTCGGCCGCGTACCCCACGGCGTCCAGGCCCGAGGTGCAGCCGGTGGACACGACGGTGACCGGGCCCTCCGCGCCCGTCTCCCAGGCGACCTCGCGGGAGATGGAGGTGGGCACGAAGTAGTCGAAGAGCTGGTCGACGGCGAGCGCGTGGTCCACCAGCCAGCCCGATCCGCCGGAGCTGACCCGCTCGTACTCCCGGTCCAGTCCCGTGGTGCAGCCGACCGCGGTGCCGATGCTGACGGCGATGCGCCCGGGGTCGGTGCGGCCGCTGTCCAGGCCGCTGTCGGCGAGCGCTTCTTTGGCGCTGGCCAGGGCGAGCTGGGTGGCCCGGTCGTAGGTGGCGCTCTGGTGCGCGGTGAAGCCCTCGGCCGCCGCGTCGAAGTCGATCTCGCCGGCGATACGGGAGCGGAAGGGGGCCGGGTCGAACAGCGAGATGGTGCGGGTGGCGGTACGGCCCGCGGTGAGCAGGTCCCAGAACGCCGGGACGCCCACGCCCCCCGGGGCGCGCACCCCGATCCCGGTGATCACCACGCGCCTTTCGTGGCGGTCGCTCACTGCACGCCACCGACCTTCGGGGGGCCCGCTTCGGGGTGGGGAACCGGCTCGGTGTCCACGTGCCCCAGTTCGGGCCGGGGGGCCAGCGGCGCGATCTGGAAGACCGCGCGGGCCGGGCCCGTACCGCGGTTCTCGATGCGGTTGCGCTCCCCGCGGGTGATCAACAGGGCCTCGTCCCGGTCGAGTTGCACCTCGGCGCCGTTCACCCGGACCACGACCGAGCCCTCGATGAGGTAGAGGTACTTGTCGGAGTACGGGTGGTAGTGCTCACTGATGAATTCGCCCGGCGCCAGGTCGAAAGTTCCCATGAAGCCGGAGGTCGCGCCCACCGAAGTCGGCGTCAGAAGTGCCCGCGTCTTCCCGCCCAGCCGCTCGCTGGGCGGGACATCAGAAACGGCAACCTTCGCTGCCGGACCCGTTGCCACAGATCAATTCCCTTCCGCGCTCGCGGTGTTGTCGGCTTCCCAGGTGTAGAACACCTCGGCCTTGGAATCCTTGATCTCCTGCCACTCCGTGGAATACGGGGTGAGGAACTCGCCGACCTTCTGGTTGACCTCCTGGAACAGCGGGTTGGACCGCTCCCGGTAGAGGTTTTCCATGATGTCCTCGTCGGCCTCGATCAGATGCATGTACAGATCGTGGAAGCGAAAGAGGACTCGCCGCTTCACCCCGATCCTGCCTGGCAGGACGCTCTTGTCGTGCTCCGCGAACGCCGCCGCCACATGCTCGGCGTCCGCGGGGTCCATCCTGAGGACCATCAGTGCGCGATAGGCCACGCTCTTGACCTCCTTGTACTCGTGGTGCGCTCCTCGCGGTGAACTGCCCTACCGCTTCGAGGCGTACGTCACGTCGCAGAAGATGGGACGGGGCTTGGAGATCGAGCGGCAGAACGTGAAGTGCTCCTGCAGCCGGGGATCGCTGTGCATCGCGCGGAAATCCGCTTCGGAGCGCCACTGCGCGTAGTTGATGACATGGGTGCCGTCGTGGCTGAGGTGGAAATTCGCCGAGACGAATCCCGGGAGATCCTTGATGAGGTCCTCGGTCACCTTCACCAGGTGCTCGCACAGCGTCTTCTGGTCCTTGGGATCGACCTCGAAGACATTGACGAGGGTGAACAGTCCGCTGCCGGTTTCGATGGTCGCCATGTCTCTCACCTGTCTTTGCCGCGCGAAAGGGTGCTCTCCAGTACGTCCTGCAGGGCGCCGACCGGATCGCCCACCGCGCTCTCGGTGCGCCAGGCCACGAAGTCGTCCGGCCGAATCAGCAGGGCGCCGCTCGCGCCGAGCCCGGTGGTGGTCAGGAACGCCCCGTCCACGTCCAGGAGTTCACCGCCCCCGCCGACCGTGTACGTCACCAGCGGTACGCCGGTGCTGTGCGCCACCTTCTCGGCGGCCGCCGCCCACACGGAGCCCTCGGGCCCGGTCAGCAGGACGTAGGAGTCCACGGTCAGGTCGGTGGTGGAGATCCGCTCGCCGTCGCGCTCCAGCCACAGGTGCGGCACCCGGCAGCCGGGGCGGCCGCTGACGTCGTGCTCGGTGGGGATCGGCTCGGGGTAGCCGGGCCCGGACACGGCGCGGGAGGTGTAGCGGTAGCCGGTGCTGACCAGGGTCGCCTCGCGCAGCGCGCGGCGCAGCCCCTCGTCGTCGTTCAGGCGCCAGGTGTGCCGGATCCACGCCTGGTCGGCGACGGCGGCGCCGATGGGCAGCCGCTCCTCCTGGTAGCTGTCCAGCAGTTCCTCACCGGCCCAGCCCTTGAGGACGGCGGCGAGCTTCCAGGCGAGGTTGTGGGCGTCCTGGATGCCGCCGTTGGCGCCGAACGCCCCGGCCGGCGGGTGCACATGGGCGGCGTCGCCCGCCAGGAAGATCCGGCCGCTGCGGTAGGACTGGGCGACGTTGTGCGACATCTCCCACGGCTTGGTCATCCGGATCTCGATGTCCAGCTCCGGCATGCCGGTGGCGGTGCGGATGATCTGCGCGCAGCGCTCGTCGGTGAACTCGGCGGGGTCGGTGACCCGCGGGTCGTAGAAGAAGCCGAAGACCCAGTTCTCCTCGTCGAAGAGCTGGAGGACGGCGGGCACGTCCGGCATCTGCAGCACCCCGGGCTCATCGGGGTTGGGCAGGTAGCAGATCACGAACCTGCGGCCCCCGATGGCGGAGTTGAGGTCCGCCTTGAACAGCACGCTCATGGCGCTGCCGACGGGCCCGTGGCCCTTGCGGGTGATGCCCAGGGACTCCCTGATCGGGCTGCGCACGCCGTCGGCGGCGATCAGGTACCGCGCCCTGACGGTGGTCTTCTCCCCGCTCGCCCGGTCCACGACGACCGCGCTGACGCCGTCCTGGTCCTGCTCGTAGGAGTCCAGGCGGGTGTTGAAGTCGATACGGGCGCCGCGGCGCACCGCCTCGTCGCGCAGGATGGGCTCCAGCCGGTCCTGTCCGCACCAGTACGGCTTGGTGGGGCTCAGATGCCCCACGTCCAGCGACGGCTCCTCCACGATCACCGCGTTGTCCATGTCGGTGACGCCGTTGGAGCGCAGCACGACCCAGGGGATCTGGTTGGCGGGCTGGCCCAGCTCGCGCCAGCGCTGGCCCTCGATGAGCTTGGGGCCCTTGTCCACGACCGTCTTCTCCAGGCCGGCGTCACGCAGCAGCTCCATGGTGCGCGAGCTGATCCCGGAGGCGCGGGTCAGGACGGTGGTGGATTCGTGCTTCTCCACCAGCCGGCAGTCGATTCCCTGCTGGCTGAGGAAGAGCGCGGCGGAAAGACCGGTCAGCCCGCCGCCGACTATCAGTACAGACGTTTCCTCGTACGACAATGTCGACCCCTGTGTCGTGTGTATCCGGTGTGGGACTCCGGTTTCCCGGACAGATCCGCAGGGAAATTCCGCGCAGCGGCAGCCGGACTGCGTAAACCGGCTGTGTGCCGTGCGGGATCGTCACGGATTTCTCGGTACGGCCGGATCAGCCGGCGGCGTGCCGAGTTTCAGTGGTGGAGAAGAGAAAGAGAGGGACGCCGGCCGTGTGGTCGCACCGGGTCTGAGCGGAGAACAGTCGCAGAGCCTCGAGAAGGCGGGGCGCAGCGGTTCACGCCACGCTGACACTCACCTATGAATCCCAAACATGTGAACCCCCGATTGGCTAGGTCTAGACAAAGCGTCGATCGATTCCTGCCGCGAGATAGATCACCACAGGCCGTTTTTGCTGTCAACGGCGTCCCCGTATTAGTTCGGCCAGCGCCGCGACGGTTCCGGCCACGGCCGGCGGCGCGGAATTCCCGGGCTCACGGGCAACCAAACCTGACGAGGTGTCAGTGGCCTTGGTTTAGCCGATGATCACCACTCTGACCTGCACAAACACCCCTCCACGACCTCGAACATGTGATCCACGTCATACCTGCTGCGGCATAGCGTCGGCAAACGAATCACAAAGAGATCTCCATGTCACCACCAAGAACCAGGGGATGAAAAATTTGCCCGGCGCTTCCGGAACCTGACTGGACATCTAGGAAAGGGGTGCGAAATAGAGGGGAGATGTCCGTTTTATCCGCTGCTCGATACTCGCAGAATGTAAACCCTTGACTTTCCGAATAGGTCTCCGTGAAGCTTCGGGGCCATGGAAACGATCCGGCTGACCGGGGCGCAGGAGACACTTCTCGCCACTTTGCAAGCCAGGGCAATCGATAGCCGAAGGCCGAAACCCGTTCTGGGAGACGCAACCGCAGTGGATCTGCTGCGGCGTATCGATTACGACTTTCGAAGGATCAAGACCGCCGCCAAAGACGAGCGGACGGTGACATTCCGGGCGAAGAAGCTCGACGAATGGACCCAGCGCTTCTTGTCCGAACACCCGGAATCAACGGTGCTGCATCTGGCCTGCGGCCTGGACAGTCGCGCTTTCCGGCTCGATCTACCCGATTCCGTACAGTGGATCGACGTCGACCAGCCCGATGTGATGGACCTGCGCCGGCGCCTTTATCCCGAGCGGGAGAACTACCGCACCATCGCCACCTCCGTCACCGACGAGGCCTGGATCCGGGACATCCCCGCGGAGCGGACCACCCTCGTCATCGCCGAGGGCCTGACCCCCTACCTCCAGGAGGCCGACGGGGAAGCGATGCTGCGCCGGCTGGTGAACCGCCTGCCGCGGGGGCAGATGATGTTCGACGCCGTCCTGCCATGGACGCTGCGGTTCGCGAAGTACTCCCAACTGCTGCGGGCCACCGGCGCCACCTTCGGCTGGAGCGTGGGCGAACCGCGCACCCTGGAGCGGCGGGTGCCGGGCCTGCGCTTCATCGAGCAGTGGTCCCTGTTCGACTCACCCCACATGTCCCAGCTGCGCCCCCTGGAGCGCTACGCGGGCACCATGATGAGCGCGGTGCCCCAACTGCGCTACGCCCACCGCCTGTTGCGCTACCGCTTCTGACACACCGGTGTTGCCGCCCGGCGTCCCGAGCGGCAACACCCCTACTCTCCACTACTTCTGACGCTCCATCACCTCACGTCGTCCACAAGGGTCATGTACGGGACGGCGCCTCCTTCGCGGCCCGCGGCGCACCTCACCCGCGCACCCGCACATCGGCCGCCGACGCGTCCTGCCCGGCGCCCGGATCCGCCGCCCCGTCCGAAGCCTGCGCACCCTTGCCACCCATCTTGGTGAACAGCGCGGCCCCGGCACCGACGAGCGCGACCACCGCACCCACCGTGAAGACCAGACCCATGCCCGAGATGAAGGAGGAGTGGATCACGCCGGTGACCGCCTCGGCGACCTGCTGAGGCATCTCCTTGACCGCGGGCGGTACGACACCGACCTCCGCCGCGCCGCGCAGCCCCGCCTCCTGGCCCGCGGACATGGGCGGCAGCGACGCCTTCGCCCACTCCTCGGGGAAGACACCGCCCACCCTGGAGGCCATCAGCACACTGAGCACGGCCGTCCCCAGACTGCCGCCCACCTGCATCGCGGACTGCTGCAAGCCGCCTGCCACACCGGCCAGTTCGGCGGGCGCGTTGCTGACGATGACATCCGTGGCGCCGACCATGACAGGAGCCAGCCCGAGCCCCATCAGCATGAACCACACCGACGTGAGGCCCATCGAGGTGTCCGCCTCGAGCGTGGCCATGCCCGCCAGCGACGCCGTGGTCAGCAGCATGCCCGCCACCAGCGGGATGCGCGGGCCGACCTTGCTGATCAGCGCGCCGGCGATGGGCGAGCCGACGATCATCATGCCGGTGAGCGGCAGCAGGTGCACCCCGCTGGCCACCGGGCTCATCCCGTGCACGTTCTGCAGATAGAAGGTCACGAAGAACAGCCCGCCGATGAACGCGAACGACATCAGCACCATGAGCACCGTGCCCGCGCTCAGCGGCACCGACCGGAACATCCGCATCGGCACCAGGGCGTCCTGGGCCCGGTTCTCCCACAGCGCGAACAGGACGAACGCCACGACGGCGACGGCCAGGAAGCCCAGCGTCCACCCGTTGCCCCAGCCCCACTCCGGAGCCTTGATCAGCCCCCAGACCAGGCAGAACATCGCCCCGGACAGCAGCGCGATGCCGGGGATGTCAAAGGAGCGGGGCGCGTGCTCGGCCCGGGTGTCGCGCAGGATGACCAGGCCCACCAGCAGCGCCGCCACCCCGACCGGCACATTGATGAAGAACACCGCCTGCCAGCTGACGTGCTCCACCAGCAGCCCGCCGACGATCGGCCCGGCCGCGGTCGAGGTGCCGACCACGCCGCCCCAGATGCCGAAGGCCATGTTGAGCTTCTCCGGCGGGAAGGTCACCCGCAGCAGCCCCAGCGCCGCGGGCTGCATCAGCGCACCGCACAGACCCTGCAGTACGCGGAAGGTGACGATCATCGCCACGCTGCTGGACAGGCCGATGGCCGCCGAGGTGACGGCGAAGCCCGCCACACCGATGAGGAACGTCTGCCGGTGCCCGAAGCGGTCACCGAGCTTGCCCGCGGTGATCAGCGACACCGCCAGGGCCAGCAGATAGCCGTTGGTGATCCACTGGACGTCGGCGAGCGAGGCGCCCAGGTCCTGCTGGATGGCCGGGTTGGCCATGGCGACGATCGTGCTGTCCAGCGCCACCATCATCACGCCGACCGCGACCGCGACCAGGGTCGGCCAGGGGCGCCCGCGTAACGGCGCCCTGCCCGCCGGCGCCCCGGCCACCGAAGTGCCGACAGCTGGCTCAGTCATTCGAACTCCCCCTCGCCGTAACGGCATTGCGCACCACGTGCCACGAAGAAATCACCCCGCGGAAGCTACAGCAGTCACTGACTGTTGGCAATCACTGGCAAGAGTCAGTCACTGGCGCAAGTTGTAGGCTGCCTCCGTGACCACTTCCGAGACCCCCGACGCCGGCCGGGCCGCCGCACCCGCCGCCCACCCGGCCCCGCCCCCCGGACTGCGCCAGCGCAAGAAGCGCCGTACCCGCGACGAGCTGACCCGGGCCGCGCTGAACCTGTTCCTGTCCCAGGGCTACGACCGCACGACCGTGGACCAGATCACCGAGGCCGTGGAGGTCCACCAGCGCACCTTCTTCCGCTACTTCGCCAGCAAGGAAGAAGTGGCCCTGAGCCCCATCACCGGCATCGACGAGGCCTTCCTCGCCGCCCTGAAGGAACGCCCGGCGCGCGAGAACCCCTTGGAGGCGATGAGCGCCTCCTTCCGTACGGTCCTGGACAAGGTGCGCGAGGACGAACTGGACGGGGTGGAGGCCGACCTCCACATGGCGATGATGCAGCTCGTCGAGACCACTCCGAGCCTGCTGTCCCAACGCCTGCGCCACATCGAGGAGATGGAGGACCAGCTCGTCGCGGTCATCGCGGCCCGCGAGGGCCTGGACGCCGACCTGGACCCCAGGCCGCGCCTGATCGTGGCCGTCTTCGGCGCGGTCGGCCGGGCCGTCAGCCGCGCCTGGTACCGCAAGGCCGAGGCCGACCTCGACAACATCACCGAAGCCCTCCAGGACAGCCTCGACCGGCTCGGCCCCGACCTCTTCGGCGACTGGCAGCGCCCGCCCGGCGCCCCGCACTGACCCGCCCCCTGCCGACGGCCCCGGCCGCCGGCAGCGTGTGTTCCCCGCCACACCGCCACCCGGCCCGCCCGGCCATCCGGACTTCCGGACACAGCAAAGCGGTCGGCATCGTGATCACGATGC